>NZ_LJOU01000149.1:0-9241 GCF_001672085.1 Anabaena sp. AL93
ACGCGACCTTGAGAATCCATGATGGATTGGTTGAAGTTGAAACCGTTCAAGTTGAACGCCATGGTGCTGATACCCAATGCTGTGAACCAGATACCAATTACAGGCCATGCAGCGAGTAAGAAGTGTAGTTGACGGCTGTTGTTGAAGGAAGCGTATTGGAAAATCAAGCGACCAAAGTAACCGTGAGCAGCTACGATGTTATAGGTTTCTTCTTCTTGACCGAATTTGTAACCGTAGTTTTGTGATTCGTTTTCGGTTGTTTCTTTAACCAAGGAAGAAGTAACCAAAGAACCGTGCATTGCGGAGAACAAAGAACCACCGAAGACACCAGCTACACCCAACATATGGAAGGGGTGCATCAAGATGTTGTGTTCAGCTTGGAACACGATCATGAAGTTGAATGTTCCAGAGATACCTAAAGGCATACCGTCAGAGAATGAACCTTGACCAATTGGGTAGATCAAGAATACTGCGGTTGCTGCTGCTACAGGAGCAGAGAAGGCTAGGCAAATCCAAGGACGCATACCTAAGCGGTAAGAAAGTTCCCATTCACGACCGAGGTAGCAGAATACGCCGATCAGGAAGTGGAATACTACCAACTGGTAAGGACCGCCGTTATACAACCACTCGTCTAAGGAAGCAGCTTCCCAAATTGGGTAGAAGTGTAAACCGATAGCGTTGGAGGAAGGAACTACTGCGCCGGAAATAATGTTGTTTCCGTAGAGTAAAGAACCTGCAACTGGTTCGCGGATACCATCAATGTCAACTGGAGGAGCGGCGATGAATGCAATTACGAAGCAAGCGATCGCAGATAGGAGGGTGGGGATCATGATTACGCCGAACCAGCCGATATATAAACGGTTGTCGGTGCTTGTGATCCACTCACAGAAGCGGCTCCATACGTTAGCACTTTCGCGCTGTTGTAAGGTGGTTGTCATGTGTTTATAATTGCGTTTGAGTTATGTATGTTTTGGTAGGTGTTTCTACCTTATGAACCTATATTAAGCCCTATGTTTCGATTTGTAAAGGGGTTTTCGTAATATTTTTTGATAAATTTAGAAACCTGGGTTATCTTTATGGCTATAACCTAGATATGGCAAGGCTTTCTACTGTTAATATTTTTTATAACAACTTTTAATTTTCTTGTTAAATAGGTAGGTGGAGGAACCTCTGACGAGCGTAGCCATCGCATAACTCACTATAATTGTGACCATTTAGGGAACACCAAAAAATAAATTACCCAATTTTGTGGGATGGGCATCCTGCCCGTCCTTGATGATTAGCGGGCAATTCGTCCCGCACCACAAGAAATTTTTGGGTATTTTTTTAATTGGAAGTCCCTTATGGCTTGCTGATAGCGTAGCGTGGCGTTAACCATATAAAGCTAAAACCGTTTATTAATAAAGGTTTCGCGGATTTTTATCACAAAAAAGTGCCAGGTTTTGGCTGATGGTGTCTCAAAATAGGTGCATTTTTCCTTGTCGGATTTGGAAAATTGAGGATATCCATATAGCAATACCTTGTCCATTTTTTGTAGGTCGGGTTAAGCGACAGCGCAACCCCACGCATTTGTTGGGTTATGGCTTCGCCACACTTCGTGAACGTACCTCAACCCAACCTACAAATCAAGACTTTTTTCGATTTGGACAAGGTATTGATATAGCTAAAACTGTTCCCTGCCTTCACGGACAACTTTTATGGCTTACGCCACGCTACGCTATCAGCAAACCCTATTTATTTCTCCACAACAGCTAATTTTAAAGGATACAAAGGCTCAGATCCATTTAACTGCCAAATTCTCAATACCAATACAGCAGCAACAGTTAGCCATACACAAGAAAAAGATAAAATCATTCCCGCTAAAGGAACAGTTTGCCAATAAATCGCTGTCACCACTATAGCCGATAACCAAGGACCTAAAATCACCACAGGAACAGCAGCACCTAATCTCCGTTCTACGGTAAAAATCGTATTCCAAGTATCTCCTAAAGCTAGATGTATAACAAACAGAATTAACGGCAATATCAAAAATTGGTGATTCATTTCCTGCCAAATTAACACCGAAGAAATTACCCGCAAAACCGCAATTATCATCCAAACTATGGGAAATGCTAAAGGTGGAGGAGACCATTTTGGTCTAATTACTTGATCATACGTTGTCCGAGAACGAGTATTATCTAAAAGGGAGAATATCCGGGAACGGATACTTAATAAAGCAAAAAATAATGCGGTCACTAAAGTGCTAAACCAACTAGGAAAAAAAGGATTATTATCAATCAATATTACCAATTTTTCCATTCCCAGCAATACAAGAATCATCACTCCTATTTGTAGGATAGTTCCTAATTTATAAACTAGAACTGCCTTGATATCTAGTTCTTGTGTATCCGCTGCTGATGTATTTAGAGACTGTTCTTGAGTCCCAGGTTTTACACCCATCACTGTGTTGACAAACTGTTCAAGGATACCACCATTATTGGATTGATTCATAATTAAAAGATAGCGAGTAGTTTGTAGTTGGTCATAATAAGTTATTATATGATATGTATGGAAATTTAGCAGCTAATAGCGGTGTACTTTTATCAGGACATCAAGCCTCCATTATGGGGAATGATGTAGCTTTTGGTAAAAGATGCGCGATTGGGTTATCATTAACTCAAATACTTGATATCATTGTTAATCTAAAATTCTCTTACTCTACCAAATACTAATATGTCATTTGTTCCTTTACATATTCACAGTGATTACAGCTTGCTTGATGGTGCTAGTCAACTACCAGAATTAGTAGATCGAGCGATCGCATTAGGAATGAAAGCGATCGCCCTCACAGATCATGGTGTCATGTATGGCGCAGTTGAACTGATAAAAATCTGCCGCAACAAGAACGTTAAACCAATAATTGGCAACGAAATGTACATTTTAAACGGTGAAATTGACAAACAAGAACGCCGTCCCAAATATCATCAAGTCGTATTAGCTAAAAATACCAAAGGTTATAAAAACTTAGTTAAATTAACCACAATTTCTCACCTTCAAGGTGTCCAAGGTAAAGGCATTTTTTCCCGTCCTTGTATTAATAAAGATTTACTCAAACAATATCGGGAAGGTTTAATAGTTACTAGTGCTTGTTTAGGTGGAGAAATTCCCCAAGCAATTATGAGTAATCGTCCAGATGCAGCCAGAAAAGTTGCTAAATGGTATAAAGATGTATTTGGCGAAGATTTTTATTTAGAAATTCAAGATCATGGTTCTCAAGAAGACCGAATTGTGAATGTAGAAATAGTCAAAATTGCCAGAGAATTAGGAATTAAATTCATCGCCACAAACGACTCCCATTTTATCTCCTGTTTTGATGTAGAATCCCACGATGCCTTGTTATGTATTCAAACCGGGAAACTCATTAGCGAAGATAAAAGAATGCGGTATAGCGGCACAGAATACCTCAAATCATCTGAGGAAATGCACCAACTATTCCGTGACCATTTGCCCGATGATATCATTGCTGAAGCCATAGCGACGACCGAAGAAATTGCCGATAAAGTCGAACCTTATCACATCATGGGTGATCCCCAAATTCCCACACCCACAATCCCTTCAGGACATACAGCAGATACTTATGCAGAAGAAGTTGCATGGCTGGGACTTTTAGAAAGATTAAATCGCAAATCTCGCCACGAAGTAGATCAAGTCTATAAAGAAAGATTGGAATATGAATTAAAAATGATTCAACAAATGGGATTTTCTACCTACTTTTTAGTAGTGTGGGACTACATCAAATTTGCGCGAGATAATAATATTCCCGTTGGTCCAGGACGAGGTTCTGCGGCAGGTTCATTAGTAGCTTATGCCATGAAAATTACGAATATTGATCCCGTACATCATGGCTTATTATTTGAAAGATTTCTCAATCCTGAACGGAAATCAATGCCAGATATTGATACAGATTTCTGCATTGATAAACGAGATCAAGTAATTGATTATGTAACTGAAAAATATGGTGTTGATAGAGTTGCTCAAATTATTACTTTTAACCGTCTCACATCCAAAGCAGTTTTAAAAGATGTTGCTAGAGTATTAGATATTCCCTACGGGGATTCTGACAAAATGGCAAAAATGATTCCTGTAGTTCGGGGTAAACCTACTAAACTGAAAGTGATGATTTCAGATGAAACACCCGAACCAGAATTTAAAGCCAAATATGATAATGATCCCACTGTCCGGCGCTGGATTGATATGGCTATGCGAATTGAAGGAACTAACAAAACCTTCGGTGTTCATGCTGCTGGTGTAGTTATCTCCGCAGAACCATTAGACGAACTTGTTCCTCTACAACGTAATAATGACGGTTCTGTAATTACCCAATATTTCATGGAAGATTTAGAGTCATTGGGATTATTAAAAATGGACTTTTTGGGTTTGCGGAACTTAACCCTAATTCAAAAAACCATTGATTTAATTGAACAAAGTAAAGGATACCGAATTGATCCTGATGAAATTACCGGACAAGAAAGAAAAGCACAAAAAATATTAGCCAAAGGTGATCATACTAACTTACCAAAAGATGTTGCTAAAGCTTATTCACTATTAGAAGCTGGTGATTTAGAAGGAATATTTCAATTAGAATCTTCAGGAATGAAACAAATAGTCCGAGATTTGAAACCTTCAAACATTGAAGATATTTCTTCCATTTTAGCATTGTATCGTCCAGGTCCATTAGATGCCGGATTAATTCCTAAATTTATTAATCGTAAACATGGACGAGAAGAAATTGAATATGATACTCAAATTTTAGAACCAATCTTAAATGAAACCTACGGAATCATGGTTTATCAAGAGCAAATTATGAAAATTGCTCAAGATATGGCTGGTTATAGTTTAGGACAAGCTGATTTACTTCGTCGCGCTATGGGTAAAAAGAAAGTATCAGAAATGGAGAAACAAAAACAAAATTTTATTGATGGTTCTGCAAAAAATGGTGTAGTACCCCAAGTTTCTGAACATTTATTTGGGGATATGTTGAAGTTTGCTGAATATTGTTTAAGTTACGACACAGAAATTTTAACTGTTGAATATGGTTTTTTACAAATTGGGGAAATTGTTGAAAAACAGATTGAATGTAAAGTTTATACTGTTGATAGTAATGGAATACTTTATACTCAGTCAATTGCCCAATGGCATAATCGGGGACAACAGGAAGTTTATGAATATTTATTAGAAAATGGGGCAATTATTCGCGCGACAAAAGATCATAAGTTTATGACTGAAGAAGGGCAAATGTTACCAATTGATGAGATTTTTTCTCAAGGGTTGGATTTGTTACAAGTTGGTGTGAGTGAATAAAGACATAAATTTATTTCACGCAGAGGCGCAGAGTCACAGAGAGTAAGAGATTTGGCGAGTAGGGGCGGGGTCTACCCGCCCTAAATTGTATTATTAATAGCTTATGAAAATTAAATGTAAAATTACCTAAGTCTGCTTTTTAAGAGCGTTTATCATCTATGTCAAGCCTACACTGACTTATGGAGTACAGTGTAGGAATATGTCACGCATTCTGGGGAGCAGGTATACTATCGGCTGTCGCTTCTGAGCGAGGAAAAGTTGGTAAATCAATACCACCATGATTTGTGTAGCGGTTTTTGAGCGCTAAACGGTAACTTACACTTTGCAATTCGGCTTGCAATTGGCGATTTTCTCGTTGTAGTATTGTTACTTTGTCTCGTACTGGTGTCATGCGTTCCTCAAACTTACGACGGTAAATTTGGGGCAATTCTTGTACTACTTGCTCTAACATTCGACTACGATCAGTTAGTTCTTGTACAGACTGACGTAATTGATATATCTCTGTATCACGATTTGTAATTTGCTCTTGGTAGAACGTTACCTGCTGTTCTACAGCTTGGATTTGATCTCTTAAAGCTTGCAATTGACTGGAATCTATCTCTGGCTCAGATTTTGGCGGTGTAAAGTTAGTATTACCCTTGACTAGCCGAAATAGTTCTTGTGATAACTGTTGAACTAATTGATCACGCAGTTGCAAGTCTTGGCGCAACTGGGATATTTCCGTAGACAGTTCTTGGATGTTTGGTATATCAGATTGGCTCACGGCAGTTAAAGCTCTTACTTAATATATATACAGTTATACTTGATTTTTGACTTGCGCCGATTGTATCACATACTGAGCAATTTGATTAAAATAATTTAGAAATTTCTATAATATACTCAAAACGATTTGATTGTTTGATTCTAAAGTAGGGGTAAAGCAAAAGCTCATTGGTGTCAACTTAACGTGAAAGCCTTGTAAAATATCAGTTTCACCCTTTCTCGTTCCCATACTCTGTATGGGAATGAATTCTAGAAGGCTCTGCCTTCTATGAAAACAGAGGCAGAGCCTCTGTAATAGCATTCCCAGTCAGAGACTGGGAACGAGATATCATCAGGATTTGAGCTTAAGTTGACACCATTAAGCTTTTGCTTTACCCCTACACATCTAGGTTCTTTGTCACTTTGCAAAAGTTTATATCCCACTCGTGTTTAGTGTACAAGTAGTTGCTTGGATCTAAAATATTTATAGAATTATTAATTAAGACTTGCCGACTCCTGACTCCTGACTCCTCCTGACTCCTTGATGTCGCAGCATGACGCAAGCCATACTGCTGAAATCCTAACTCATCACTTGGGAAAACGCGGTTATTAAGCTGCTACAACTTCTTCTGCTGGTTTTTCTTGGTGAACTTCTTGCTTGACGGTCATATAACGAATTACTTCTTCGCTCAATCGCATCGCACGTTCCATGATAGCGATTACTGTTCCCGGACCTGTGTAGTTGAGTTGAATATAAACGCCATCACGATGTCTTTGAATTTCATAAGCTAGACGACGTTTGCCACGGTTTTGAATTTCAATATTCTCAGCGCCGTGTTCACGAATGAGGTTTTCGTATTTAGCAATTTGTTGTACTACCTGTTCATCTCCCAAGTCAGGACGCAGGATGTACATGGTTTCGTAAACTGTGGTCATGTTTTTTAAATTTACCTTTTGGACAAAATGGCTGAAGAGGTGTTAATTCACACAAACATTGCTGTGAGCGATAATTTTATTGATCAACATCTCAAGCAACAAGGAATTTTGACAATTTTTTAGCCATTCTACACTAACACAATTTTTAGCAGGATTTGTCTACTGGTTAATAGGTTGTTAATTAAATTCATCAGGTCTTCCATATTTATCTTATAATTTGACAAGTTTTCAATGGCAATCATTAACCACATTCTGCATAAAAGAAGCATATTTAAGGATATTTGTCAAACTTATGGCGCAGCGATATGTGCGAGTTCAAAGTCAAGAAGGGAAAATTCACTATGGGTTGCTCCAGCTTACTCAGAATGTGGAGGTGCTAGATGCTCCACCTTGGTTGGATGGTCAACCTACGGATTTAATCCTGCCATCCAATTCTTACATGATTCTAGCGCCCTGTGCGCCTTCAAAAATTGTGGGTGTGGGCAAGAATTATGCTGATCATGCGGCGGAAATGGGGACTCCTGTACCTGCTGAACCGCTAATTTTTTTCAAACCGCCTACGTCTGTAATTGCGTCGGAAAAAGAAATTAAGTACCCTCATCAGTCTCAACGGGTAGACTATGAAGGAGAATTGGCTTTGGTGATTGGCGATCGCACTAGTGATTGTACCCCAGCCCAAGCCCAAAGTAAAATTTGGGGTTATACCATTGCCAATGATGTCACAGCCAGGGATTTACAGAAAAAAGACCCCCAATGGACTAGAGCCAAAGGTTTTGACACTTTTTGTCCTTTGGGTCCTTGGATTGTCCGAGAATTAAACCCAGGTGCGAGATTACAAACGTTTTTGAATGATAATCCCCACCCAGTCCAGTCTACTTGTATTGATCAAATGGTATTTTCCCCAGATTTTTTGGTGTCTTATATCAGTCAAGTGATGACTCTATTACCTGGGGATATAATATTAACTGGTACACCGATGGGGGTAGGGGCTTTGCAAATAGGCGATCGCATCCGTGTGGAAATCGAAGGAATTGGTCGCCTAGAAAACACAGTTGTGGGGCGTTAGCGTACCTGCATATGTACTGCATCGGAAATCGCGGGAATTTCCGCATACTTCCCCATTAAAGACTGAGCAACGGAATAAACAACGGCTGCTAATATTCCCATAAAAATAGTTGTAAACAGTGTTTGCATAGCAAATCCACTACCAGGAACTAATTTCACAATATCAGTCAAGATGCTACATAAAAAGATCACAATATCTAAAATGATGGCTTGCATCGTGTTAAAACGAATAAAATGATGAATTTTCTCGTTTCTGACCACCAACAACCACAAAGCAAAGAAAATAATCATCCCCGCAAAGCGGACACCATAGTAAATTCTTAACAGTGGGAACAGAGGTAAAAATATCAGTTTTAAAAGGGGAAAATCATTCATTAAAAACTGACCAAAAGCAAATACCTCAATTAAAGGCAGCAAATAAGGTAAACAAGCGAAAATTCGCTCAGGGAAAGTTGTAGACCCGCGCCAAGACATTTTGTGTTCTCCTGTGGCTAAATTTCAACAGCTATTGAGCTTAGGATAACGCAGATGCTTGACCTTGCTGGCAAATCTATTTTATATTGGCGACACGAAAGCCCATCACACACTCATATTGATCTGGCTGTTGTTCTGTAAACTTATTAATTGCTTGACCACAGCGCAGTTTACCTCCACTCCAGCGAGGTTGTCCACTACCATTTGCTAGTAAACAAGACTGACAGACCTTTTCAGAGCTAAGGATTTGATTGTCCATGAAAATGACTAACATCTCAACCCCTCCTGGTTTTCAATAGAGCAATCTCAAAAAATGTTGGTAATAAGTAGGTTGGCGTTGAAAATTGTCGTTATAGCAAGGCAAGAGGCAAGAGGCAATAGGCAATAGGCAATAGGCAATAGGCAAGAGGCAAGAGGCAAGAGGCAAGAGGCAATAGGCAATAGGCAAGAGGCAAGAGGCAAGAGGCAAGAGTAAAGAAGTTTTCAGGGATTTTACGTCTCTTTACACAGTTTGGTTTTATTGTGTTCACCTACTTAATGTAAGTCGCTAGTTAGGTAAATTGTCAGAATCAGGATGTCCAGGATTAAAGGATGAACAGGATGAAACCAGAGCTTTTTTTACCAATTACCTATTACCAATTACCCATTACCAGCCTCAACGAGATAACCAAGTAGTGAGACAGAA
>NZ_LJOU01000150.1:0-9218 GCF_001672085.1 Anabaena sp. AL93
GGGGTAGGGGAGGGAAGAACAGAAGTTTTTTCTGATCATTACCCGTCAAAATAAATTTGACGAACTACTAGAAAAAACCGATAACTGAATCAACACAATCCCTTTAAAACCCACGCAGGTGGGTTTCGCCTGTGTAGCCGTGACTTCTAGTCGCCCGGATTCTCAATCAATCCAAAATCCAAAATCTAAAATCCAAAATCGGATCACCTAACCATGTTAAAATATATATCGCATATAAAAGGTATTTGATTATTAGGTGGATTTAAACAAACATGGAAGCAGCACTATTACTAGCGAAATTGCCTGAAGCCTACCAAATCTTCGACCCATTGGTAGATGTATTACCTGTTATTCCCGTCTTCTTCTTGTTACTTGCATTTGTTTGGCAAGCAGCAGTGGGTTTTAGATAAATTACCCATCTCCAACTTTTTGGACAGGTAACATCCACCTGTCCTATTTTTTTGCATAAAATTAATAGTTCTTAATATTCTGCAATAAATCAATATAATTAATCCAATTACATCCTCAATTACCAGGAATCTACTATGGGAAACATCAAATTTGTCAAAGAGAATAAAGAAATAGTCGCCGCAGATGGTGCTAATCTCCGACTCAAAGCTGTAGAAAATGGCATTGATATTTATAAATTTTTCGGCAAAATGACCAATTGCGGCGGTGCTGGACAATGTACTACTTGTGTTGTCCAAATTATCGAAGGACTAGAAAACCTATCTCCACGTACAGATTTAGAAAACCGCAAATTCAAAAACAAGCCTGACAACTACCGTCTAGCTTGTCAAACCGTAGTGAACGGACCTATTACCGTCATCACCAAACCTTAAGAGCTTTTAAAAAATTTGGCTTCACTCTGTCATCTATAATGCTATTCTGGAATAGTTGACTCGAAATTACATAAAAGGCTATCTTGCTATGCAAGTTAATGATTTGGGTTTCGTAGCGAGCATTTTGTTCGTACTAGTACCCGCCGTGTTTTTAATCATGCTTTACATCCAAACTTCCAGCCGCGAAAGTTAATTAACAGCTTTGCGAACAGCTAAGGAATGTGAATTAAATAAGGTGCAAAAGTAGGGTGTGTTAGCGACAGCGTAACGCACCATTCCAGGTTACATCAGAATTGCAGGTTATTAAATTTGCGTTCCTAAGTAGGTGAACAGAAAAATTTAAAGGTATGTGAAGAAAAGTAAAATCACTCAAAACTCTCTTCCTGTTCCCTGTTCCCTGTTCCCTGTTCCCTGTTCCCTGTTCCCTGTTCCCTGTTCCCTGTTCCCTGTTCCCAGTTAAGAGTTCCCTGTTCCCTGTTCCCTTGCCCCAACGACAATTTTTAACACCCACCTACTTATTAGCTTTTGTGAGCAATTTAAAATCGGTGGAAAAGATAGATAAGATAAAAACCCCCCTAAACTAAATATAGTGCAGGGGTTTTTATTTATGAATCGCTAATATAAAGACATTACACAGTAGTACGCACCAGAAGCACTGGACAGGTAGAGTTAACACGAACATAATCAGATAAAGATGAGCCAATTAGCCGATCTATATCAACAAAACTCTTAGCAATAGATGGGCGACGGTCCGGAGAACCAATCAATAATAAGTCTATATTCAACTCATTAGTTAAACGACAAATTTCTTCTCCTGGTTTACCACTGCTGGTAACACAACGGACTGCTACAGATTGTCTTTGAGCTTCTGCTAAAGCCATTCCCAAAACAGAATTCTTCTCGGGTTTGAGGTCAGTAATACCTGATAGTTTACCACCTAAATCTACATTAATATTAGCTAAAACCAATTGTCCACCCGTAACACCCCGGAGTAAGAACAAAGCTAAATTTAAGCAATTTTTAGCAGCATCAGAATTATCCATTGCCACCATAACGCGCTTAATGTTCTTGACATAAATGTCATCTTTCACCAGCAACATGGGACGAGAAGACAATTGAAAAACGTACTGACTGACGGAATTGGAGAAAATTGATTGTAGTCGCTTCATTCCCCGTGAACCCATAATAATCAAATCAGCTTCCATTTCGTCAGCGACTTGACAAACCACATCCTTGGGATCACCCTGACGTAAAATTGAAGAAACTTGGCTAGGGTCTAAGTTTAAATACTGAATAGCCTTAGCCAGAATTTTGCCCCCTTCTTCCCATTTATCAGTCATTACAGACGCGGTGCTTTGTGGAGTAACAACGTGGAGAACTGTAACTTTTGCGCCTCGAAATGAAGGTAGTTCTTTCAAGTTCTTGAGCATTTCTTCCGCGTGTCCCAAACCGGAGACAGCCAACAAAATTTTTTGGATCATATTTACGTCTTTGTCGTGAGGGTTTCTGTGGTTTATTGCTGCTAGTATTGAGCCATGGCTGCGCCACGCAAGCTATCAGAATGTTTTTCTGATATGCTGAACAACCAAGTTAAGTAATTAGGCATAAATTAACTGATTAGCAGTCAAACTAATACCAACGAGCAAAAAAGTGATGAATAAGTAATTGGACAAAAATATTTACAGTCATTGCGAGGGAAGGGAAGCAATCACAACCCTTGGAATTGCTTCATTTCACTTCGTTCCATATGGCTAACGCTACGCTGCGCTAACGCAATGACATTGTGTAATTAATTCTGTCTCACTACTTATTAAGTTTCTTTACGCCTAATTACGTGAAGTTACAACTAGGTTGCCTATCATTAAGCATACTGCTAATTTTGCCTGATAAAATTAATAAAATCTGATGTTAGTTATTATTTGTAATCTATATTAATTTTTTTTAATTTAAGTTAAGTAGGTAGACATTAAAAATTATCGTGATGACAAGGGAACAGGGAACAGGGAACAGGGAACAGAAAAAAACTCATATTTTCAAACTTGAGATATAAATAATAACACTGTTTTTTCGGTCTACGCATCTTTGAAAAACATCTTTTTTTGACTGAAACTCTAAACAATATAGTAGATAACTTTAACTTTATGTCCCCAAATTATAATTCCATAAAAATAATTAGCATTGCCACAATAGTATTATCTTTAATAGCTTGTAACAACAAGCCAAATACACACCAATTAAAAATCAATAGTGAGTCTTTAAAAGTTGCCATTCCTAACAATCAAGTGAATCTCAAATCACAACCACCAGCTAAAGTTGAAACCCTAAATTTTACTGTTCCTGCTAAATATCAGGCAAAAACCGTTTATCAAGTCGCACCCAGCAACAAAGAGAAAGTCATTGCTTTAACAATTGATGATGGTCCCTGGCCAAAAACCACCGCAGAAATGTTAGATATCCTCAAACAAAATCATGTAAAAGCTACATTCTTTTGGGTAGGAAGTGCTTTACAAGAAAACCCCGAAATTGGTAAACGAGTTGTCGCTGAAGGTCACGCTATTGGTAATCATACTTGGCATCACTGGTATCGAAAGATGGATGAATTTACAGCCAAAAGTGAAATTGAAAAAACAAATGAATTAATTTATCAAACTACAGGTGTAAAAACATCTTTTTTTCGCCCCCCAGGAGGCTATTTAAACAACGGATTAGCTGCTTATGCTAAAAGCCAAAAAAACTCCGTTGTCATGTGGTCGGTGACTTCAGCAGACACCGATCCGCGTGCAAAATATCAAGTATTTGTGAAAAATGTGATCAGAGATGCTAAACCAGGAGCTATTGTTTTAATGCACGATGGTGGTGGAAATCGTGAAAGAACCGTGAAAGCCCTGCCAGAAATCATCAGCGGACTCAAACAGCAAGGCTACCGATTTGTTACAGTTCCTGAACTTTTAGAAATGCAGCAATGATACAGCACTTCCCGGTGTTATGAGGTATAAGAACCCCACCCCCAACCCCCTCCAGTATCAAAAGTTTATCCTTTTATTCCCCCCGCAGCGGGGGGATTGAGGGGGGTGCGATGAGGGGGCTAAGATGTACCTCATAAGAGCGGAAACCGCTGTAATTCTTATTCGGTGACGACAGAAGCACAGACTTGAGACTCTTGCCAAAGTTTATACAAAAAAAACTCCGCACTATAGCTCATAGTGGTGACAAACACACCTACAGCATCATCATTACCATCAGATAACCAAGAACCATCTAGGGTAACTTCTAAGTATTCAGGATCGCACTTACATAAGCCCATAATTTCACTATCATGGCGATTTACTTCCGTCTTCAGTCTTTCTACTCCTGGTAAATTAAGAGGTAGCAAAAAGGAAGCTGTGGTGGGTTCAACACGCAAAGATTGACTGACACGCAGTGCCAAAATCACTCTTTGCGCGACCCATTCTTCGAGAGATTGAGTGAGACACTCTAAATAAAAACTGTTATCGGTGTAAGTTAATTTCAGCATTCCTTTTGCTCTCCTGTTATTCCAGGTTTGCTTGCATATCCATCCAAAACTTCTCAGCAAATGTCACAGTTGGGTGAACAGGTGCTTTAGGTAATTTACGTAGAAGCATCCCAGCTTCAGCGGGTGTTTTATCGCCTTTGCGAGAATTACATTTTTCGCAAGCTATGACTACGTTATCCCAAGTATGTCGGCCACCTTTAGATCGGGGGATGACATGATCTAGGGTGAGATGTTTGTTAGTACCGCAATATTGACAACTGCTATGATCTCGTCGTAAAACCTCCCGACGATTCACTGGGGGAACTTTCCACATTCGTTCCGTCGCAGCAATTTTTAAGCGAATGTGTTTGGGTACAGAGAGGACGAATCTAGATGAGTGAATTAACCAGCCGTCTTCTGTAGAAAATTCCAATGGTTCGGCTTTATTGCTGACTAGCAACACTATCGCCCGTTTGATATTTACTCGACACAGTGGCAAGTAATTCTGGGAAAACACGACCACAGATTGCTCTAATACTTGGATTGCGCTTGTCACAGCCTAACTCCTTATAAAAAAACCCCCGCTTGTTGTCTGAGACACTGCGGGGGTTAACAATTGACCTGATGGTTTTTCGTCTTATTTTGGTACAGCATTTTTTAGCTTGTACCTCCCGCGTTTGATCTCTATTTGTGGTTTTGTATTCAGCAAATTCATGCTGGGATATTTAAAATCATAATTGCCTTTTGTTCTTTGCCCTTGATGTTGGCTATCCTCGCCCATAAATAAATTCTCCACGTCCGCAGCGGCAAATTCCCAACTGCCGAGACATTTGGTTGCTTGTGAAAAGGTGGAGATGGGATAAATGGATTTCACAGAAAATTTCACCTATTGAACATTCCTTTAAACATACTACACTTGTATTACTATCCTGTCTATACCTATAAGGAGAAAAAATCATGCAGACCATTACACGCACCCCAACAACTGAGATGGAAGTTACTAGTATTCGTCTAGAACGGGAACTGAAGGAAAAACTCAAAGATATCGCTGGCAATCGGGGATATCAGTCTTTAATTCGAGATATTCTCTGGAATTATATCCAGCAAAAATCAGGTGAATGGAAACCGCGTTTTTCTAAATCTGATATTCGCGCCAGTATTGCTGCTGTGGCACAACAAGATGAGCGCTGTGTACTTACAGGTAAATTAATTGAATCGCAACAATCAATGTTATTAGGACTGACTAGGAATGGTGATATGGTTCCTCTGAGTCTTGAGAGTTTGGTTGATTAGTCGGCAGTTTTAGTTAATTTTACCCAGGCACTACCTTAGTAACTGGGTAAAATCCTAATTTTTAGCTTTATTTAAGATAATTGTACTGATTAGGTCAGGTTTCCCGTGTTAATTCGGATGTAAAAGTTGATATTTCTAGGTTAATTATAGAGGGATTACGGTTTATATCTATAAAACTCCTATTTGATTTTTGAACGGAACTCGGTACACCTTTATATTCTCGAATCCTCTTGCCTCTTGCCTATGTTTATGCCAACTCCTATTTACAGATCCGGGAAAACCAATTATGAGTCATAATTGTGAAGATGAAAATACTAGTAATTCTGCTCCTTTATTTGCTATTAAAGAGGTTCCTCATGGGATATTAATGCCATTGGAAAGTCAAGGTAAGGTTTTAGGATTTGTAGTTTTACACCAAGCAACTACTCGTAATGGGGAAACAACAGACGTAAATTTAATAGAAATGCTTTGCGCTCAATTAAGTGATGCTGTTATTCAATCCCAAAGATTGCAACAAGTGCAAACTTTAGTAGATGAACGGACTGAACAACTCCAGCCCAGTTTAGAAGTCCAAGAGACTTCCAAGAAATAAATTATCCTAAGAAACGAACCACAGAGGCACAGAGTACACAGAGAGAGAATTTCTGCATCAGTTTTGGGACATTTTTTTATTTGGAAGTCTCCAAGCAAAATTGTATGAAAGAACTAGGCAATACGTAGAACAACTACAACAATTAAATGAACTTAAAGATGAATTTGTTAGCAATATTAGCGATCGCTTGCGCTATCCTCTGACAAATATGCTTACGTCTATCCGTAATTTACGTTTACCAGGAATATCTCCAGAACGTCAAGACCGATATTTAAACATCTTAGAGTCAGAATGTACTAAAGAAATTAACTTAATCGGCTTATATCTTCGATAAATTTCGGCGTGGTAAAGGGCGCTGGATTCCCGGAACTGGTTTAGGACTGGCTTTGGTTAAGTCTTTAGTGCAACATCTCAATGGTGTAATTACTGTTGAGAGCATTCCTATCCTCAATTCTCAACTCAGTGAGATTACTTTTACACTCACTCTACCTCTATCTTCCTCACCAATTAACTGATATGTGAGGAGCGTAGGGGCGCAGGGCCTGCGCCCCTCAGTCACTTTTTGCCCAGTTTTTCTATTTTTTCGATAATTGCTAATTTTATGAGGGATTTAACTAATAAATATAGACAGAAAGCACATATACAAAAAATGGCGATCGCCCAATTATGATACTTAGAGATGATTAAGATTAACCCCGTCAATAGACTAAATCCTGTTAAACAAGCATAAATTAAGGTTTTGATGGCTAGATAAATTTGTCCTAAGATGCGATCGCTTTCAACATTTTTAACCCTTAATTGTAACTCTCCCCTTTCAACTCTTTCTGCTAATTTTTTCACTAAAACTTCAGTTTTATTCGGTTTTGTCAATTGATATTGAATAAAATCCCTAGCTTGATGGCTTAATTGAGCGATAGTATTTCCTTTACTTTTTGTGACTGCTAGACTTTTGATAAATGATTGGGATAATACTGTAGGATTATATTGAGGCTCTAAAGTTCTGGCAATCCCATCTAATGTGGTTATGGATTTTAAAATAAATGTCATTTGAGCAGGTAAGCGAAATGGTTGCTGTTCAAACATTTCATAAAGTTCAATTTTTACCTCACTCAATGCTTTAATATCTAAAGGTTTATCGGTGAATTTATCTAATAAAAATGTGACTAATCTTTTTACTGGAGTCATGTCTGGGATAGGTTCAAGTAATCCCATATTCATTAAAGTATTTACTACCTCATTACTATCCTTTTTTAAAATAGCAAAAAAAGTTTTAATCATCTGCTCTTTGTCCAAAGTTCGGACTTCTGCCATCATGCCAAAATCATAGAAGATAATACTACCATCTGAATTGACTGCCATATTCCCTGGATGGGGATCAACTTGAAAAAACCCATCTTGTAATAGTTGCTTTAAATAACAACAAATCCCCGTTTCATTTACTTTATGAATATTGATTCCGCAAGCTTCCAAAGCCGCCTTATCATTGATTTTAATTCCTGGTTTATATTCTAAAGTTAATATCTTCGTTGTCGTATATTGCCAATAGACTTTAGGGACAATAATTCGCGGATATCCACGAAAATTTTCTCTAAATTTATCAGAATTTTTACCCTCTTGAATATAATCAATTTCTTGAAACAACAAATCAAAAAACTCATTATAAATTGATTGTAAATTATACTTTCTTAATCCAGCAAAATATTTATTACAAAATTTAATTAACTGTAATAAGATTTTAAAATCTAAATTAAATAAAGCATCTAAACCCGGACGTTGGACTTTAACAACCACCTCTTCATTAGAGTATAATATCGCCTTATGAACTTGACCTAAACTAGCAGCAGCCAAAGGATTAAAATCAAATTCTTTATAGATAAATTGGACAGGTTTACCTAATTCTAATTCAATCATCTTAATTGCTTCTTGACTACTAAAAGCCGGAACCTGATCCTGTAAAGTTCCCAAAGCTTCTATATATTCTAAGGGCAATAAATCGGCACGAGTAGACAAAGTTTGACCAATTTTAATAAAAGTAGGACCTAAATCAATTAAAGTATTCACCAGCCAAGTAGCGCGGGTTTTCTTATGTTCTAAAGAATCTTGAGGAAAAATGCTATCCCACCACAGAAATGACATAAATTTAGCCGCAGCCCTGAAAATGTCTATTTTTCGGGCTAAGGTAGAATATTTAGTTTTTTGCCAACGAAACTTTTTAGACTTTGCCATCATAAATATAAACGAAAATTGATGTCTGCATGATTGATTTTTTATAATAACTTTTTTTAAACCGTACGGACTTCTATTCCATATCACTTAATTTATTCTTATACAAGTAGGGTGCGTCAGATAGAGGAAATTTGTTTTTTGTCAAATTATCGGGTCTGACGCACCCTACAAGAGATAAAATCCACATTACATATTTGGTAAACTTGGTCAATGTGTAAGCCCTATAGTTTAACTATAGTTATTGAATTGTGACATTAGTAGCGATCGCAAAGTGAATTTGAATATAATCCTTAATTTTCACAGACAGCCTGCGTGGCAAAGCTATATTCAGTATAAAATTTTCTTACTTTAATTTTTAAACCTCTTACCTTTGCGCCTTTGCGCCTTTGCGTGAGGATAAATTCATTAAGATTGAAAATATTTATTCCTGCATTTGTATCACTATACAAAAACTACAGAAATGTTAAAAGGGATAGAAAAAGACTTTTACTCTTTCTCTATCCCTTTGATAGTACCCCCAAGGGAATTCGAATCCCTGTTACCTCCGTGAAAGGGAGGTGTCCTAGGCCTCTAGACGATGGGGGCTTGTTTCTCTTCACTTTTAACAATATAGCGGGTTTTTTTGAGAATGTCAAGAGGTTTTGGAAAGATTTTTTTAGCTGTAGGATCAAGGGGTACAAACAGGTAGGACGAATATCTAGTAGTTCGTCAAATTTATTTTGACGGGTAATGATCGGAAAAAACTTCTGTTCTTCCCTCCCCTACCCCCCCT
>NZ_LJOU01000151.1:0-9013 GCF_001672085.1 Anabaena sp. AL93
CAACGAACTCAAAACCAAATCTGCATAACCTGTCCTTATGTCCCACGACAATTTCAGAGATTTGATTCTGGGCAACTTGAGTCATTAATTTAAGAAAGTTTTTCCGCTTCCAGTTCATGCCACTAGCAACATCCTTGACGACTCGACATCCTGGGTAAGTTTTGCCTAAAAATTCTATTTGTGTGTCAAGGTCTAACAACTGGGTTTTTGTGCTGACACGGGCGTAAAGAACCCGCTCTTTATCCGTTGGAACTGTTTTGATAAAGGCTGACTCTGGATATCTCCGGTGTCCCCCAGGGGAACGGATACATTCTATTTTCCCTAAGTCAGCCCATTCTGCCGTCGTCTTAGGGTGATAGCCAAATTGTTTGTAAACTTGTTCTGGGGTTAGGTATTTCATCTTTCGGTTAAATACGATTAACCCCAGTATACTACGTTATTTTGAGATTAGAGAGTATGGCTAACCGTTATCTTGATTGGACAAATCTTCTGAGTCCACAGATATATCTTCTCTCGGTGCAGCTACTTTTACCATCGCATGGCGGAGTACACGATCGCCAAAATAATAGCCCCGAACTAACTCTTCTAAAATAGTTCCTTCTGGATGTTCGTCGGTTGGTTCTCGCATCACAGCTTCATGCAAATTCGGGTCAAATTCTTGACCTTCAGGGCGCATGGGTGCTACACCTAAACGTTTGAGACAATCCACCAATTGTTTATAAACCCCTTGATAGCTCTTATGAATTGTCATTTCACCATCGCCTTGGGGTTTGAGGTGCGCTCGCGCTCGTTCAAAATTATCAACGACAGGTAGCAATTCCGTAATTGTGTTGCGCTTTACCTGTAAGTCAATTTCTTCTTTTTCTTTGGCAGTTCGTTTGCGGTAATTCTCAAAATCTGCGGCAATTCGCATATATTGAGTGCTACGGTCTTCTAATTGAGCTTTGAGAGTTTCAATTTGCTGAGATAAATCTGCTAAGACAGCGATATCTACTTCAATGGGATTGGCTGTAGCACTACCATTTTCTTCAGTGAGTATATTATCTCCCTGTTCATTTATTTGGTTTGCTACTTGCTCATTAGCTTCGCTGCTAGAGTCTTGGGGGTTAATTTCGGACGGGGAGTCACTTTTCATAAGAATATGTGGTAAGTGGAAAACTCAGTCACTGAAGTGCTGAGAAGAATGGTTTGCGGTAGACTTAGGCGTTTTCGGTAACTTTAGCAACTACTTGCTATATCTTTAGTTGATTCGCCCAATTCCTGGTTTATCCAACAGAATTCAGGAGTCACCGAGTCAGAATCCATTCTGAATTCTGTGCGAGTGGCGGATGAATAACCGGGTTTAAGATCCCCACCAAATCCTAGATTTGGTGGTCTTCAATCGTTTGTGGGTCTGAATCCCCGACTGATTGATTCTGACTCCTGAATTCTTCTTTAAATAGTTTACCTGTTTATTTTCGTTTACTATTATCTACCCATCCTAGATGCTTTTAACAGCAGAAATTTAACAGGCTATCAGCATTCGGCCTTCAGCATTCAGCGAGTGAGATAATTATGGGTTCAATCCCGTGTTTAGTAACACAATAGAGGTTATATTAGTTACTAATATTTCAGTAGGACGTGATATTACTGTTATTTTATGGTGATAAATTGTCAATATAAAAATTTTTACATCAAAAGGTTGTTGGCTAGAATTTAATACAGTATCAATGAGAAGTATGTACCACCGTCAGGGAATACTTAAAGAAGAGATTCCCCTACCCTAACCCATTTGCTTATGACTTACTCATCACCACAAGGGCGCAGTACGGCGATAACTATCAGAACTGAGTTTTCGCCCTTTGCTAATAAACTAGTAGCATCTGGCTATATCAATAATGAACAAATGAGACAGGCTTTAGCTATGAGCCGCAAGACTGGCAAGCTACTGACAGAAGTATTAGAGTCAATTACTGACCGAAAATTAGCTCCTGAACAGGTAACAGCATACAAAAAACAACACTTATTTGAACTTAAAATTTTATACGGTATTGAGTCGCTTGATACTGAAATCAACGAAATTGATACAACAAATGTGGGGATGCTGATTCAAGAACTCATTCCTGTGGAGCTATGTCGTCGCCATTATCTAGTGCCATTGTCAAGACATGATGACCAACCGTCACCTTATATTTTAATGGCGATGGTTGACCCAGATAATTTAGAGGCTTCTGATGATCTTAACCGAATTTTGCGTCCTAAAGGTTTGTCTTTTCAGCGGCGGGTAATTACGCAGAAAGATTACTTGGGCATTATTAATCAATACTTAAATGAGCAAGCTGCACGCCAAAAGACCTTAGATCAACAAAAAAATTATGATGTTAAGGGGGATTTAGACAATTTAGAAAATCTGGAAATAGAGGAAAGTAGTGATGATGATGTTGATTTAGATAAGGCGATGAAGGGTGCTGATGATGCACCTATTATTAAACTTGTGAATCGGATTTTGTTGAAGGCTTTAAGTGAGGGTGTTTCGGATATTCACATTGAACCCCAGGAAGAATATTTACGGATTCGTTTCCGTAAGGATGGGGTATTACGTGAGGCATTTGAAAATATGCCGAAAAAAATTATCCCGGCAGTAACAGCCAGATTTAAAATTATTTCTAACTTGGACATTGCGGAGAGACGTTTACCTCAAGATGGACGTATCCGCCGGATATTTGCGGGGAGAAAGGTGGATTTTCGGGTAAATACTCTACCTAGTCGTTATGGAGAAAAGGTTGTTCTCCGGATTTTAGATAACTCCTCTACTCAATTGGGTTTAGATAAGTTAATTACTGACCCAGAAACCTTAAAAATTGTTCAGGATATGGTTAGTAAGCCCTTTGGGTTGATTTTGGTGACAGGACCAACTGGTTCGGGTAAAACGACTTCGTTGTATTCGGCACTGTCAGAAAAGAATGATCCGGGGATTAATATTAGTACGGTAGAAGATCCGATTGAGTACAGTTTACCGGGGATTACTCAAGTACAGGTAATTCGGGAAAAGGGGTTGGATTTCTCGACGGCTTTGCGGGCTTTCTTGCGTCAAGATCCAGATGTGTTACTGGTGGGGGAAACACGAGATAAGGAAACTGCAAAAACGGCGATTGAGGCGGCATTAACCGGTCACTTGGTATTAACTACTTTACACACTAATGATGCGCCGGGAGCGATCGCTCGCTTAGGAGAAATGGGTATTGAACCGTTCATGGTTTCCAGTTCTCTCATTGGTGTTTTAGCACAACGTCTAGTTCGTCGTGTCTGTTCTGAATGTCGGATTGCCTATAGTCCCACCATTGAAGAACTCGCTCGCTATGGTTTATCAGCTTCCCAAGAGGCTCAGGTGACTTTCTATAAAGCCAATATTATCCCACCAGAAGAAATAGTCAGCCGTAAAAATCTTTGTCCAAAATGTAATGGCATTGGCTACAAGGGGCGTTGTGGTGTTTATGAAGTGATGCGGATTACTGAAGAATTACAAACCCTTATTAACAAGGAAGCACCTACAGAAAGGATCAAAGAAGTGGCTGTTGAAGAGGGTATGAAAACCTTACTGGCATACAGTTTAGACCTAGTTCGCCAAGGTGCAACTACCCTAGAAGAGGTAGAACGGGTAACATTTACAGACACAGGTTTAGAAGCTGAATTAAAGGCTAAACGCAAAAGTGGTCTGACTTGTCGGACTTGTACAGGGGAATTACAACCAGAATGGTTAGATTGTCCTTACTGTATGACACCTCGATTTACAGATTAACCACACATTTTGAATTGAGAGTTTGCAGTTTTTTATTGTTAATTAACGGGAGTGGAACAAGACTATGGAAATGATGATTGAAGACTTGATGGAGCAACTAATTAATATGGGTGGCTCAGACTTACACCTATCTGCTGGTTTGCCTCCCTATTTTCGGATTAGTGGACATCTAACACCTATTGGTGAACATACCTTAACTGCTGATGAGTGCCAAAGGTTAATTTTTAGTATGCTCAATAACACTCAGCGCAAAACCTTAGAGCAAACCTGGGAATTAGATTGTTCTTATGGTGTAAAAGGATTAGCTCGGTTTCGGGTGAATGTCTACAAAGAGCGGGGTGCTTTTGCTGCTTGTTTACGAGCATTAAGTTCTAAAATTCCTAACTTTGAAAAATTAGGTTTGCCCGATATAGTTCGGGAAATGACGGAAAAACCTAGAGGATTAATTCTCGTTACAGGTCCAACTGGTTCTGGTAAAACTACTACCTTAGCGGCAATGATTGACCTAATTAATCGGACTAGGGCAGAACACATTTTAACGGTTGAAGATCCTGTAGAATTTGTTTATGAACCTATCAAAAGTCTAGTTCACCAACGCCAATTAGGGGAAGATACGAAGAGTTTTGCTAATGCTTTGAAAGCAGCTTTACGGGAAGATCCAGATATTATTCTCGTAGGAGAAATGCGGGATTTAGAAACAATTGCTTTGGCAATTTCCGCCGCAGAAACAGGTCACTTGGTATTTGGTACATTACATACAAGCTCTGCTGCACAAACCGTTGACCGGATTATTGACGTTTTCCCCTCAGAAAGACAAACTCAGGTGCGGGTGCAGTTATCTAACTCCTTAGTTGCAGTTTTTAGTCAAACTTTAGTACCTAAGAAAAATCCCAAAGCTAATGAATATGGTCGAGTTATGGCTCAAGAAATCATGGTGATTACTCCCGCTATTTCTAACTTGATTCGGGAAGGAAAAACAGCACAGATTTACTCAGCTATTCAGACTGGTGGTAAATTGGGAATGCAAACTCTAGAAAAGGTTTTGGCTGATTTATACAAAGCTGGAACTATTTCTTTTGAAGCGGCAATCTCTAAAACCTCTAAACCAGATGAAGTACAGCGTCTAATTGGTGCGACAGCCCCAGCAGGAGCTAAATTGCGTTAACAGGTAATAGGCAGGGAGCAGGGAGCAGGGGGAAATGTTTACCAATTACCAATTACCGATTACCAATTACCGATTACCGATTACCGATTACCGATTACCAATTCTAAAATTTTAAATTAATATTATGCCTACCTACGTTGCTCGTATTCGTGATTCTCAAGGAAAATCCAGAACTGAAAAATTTACCGCTGATTCCTTGACTGATGCTCGGACTAATCTTAGAAATCAAGGTTTTGTTGTTCAAGAGTTAAAAGAATCTCAAAGCTTGGCTTCTCGGTTTGATATCCAGAAAATTCAGAATTCCTTTGTTAAGGTTTCTGTAAAAGATAAAGCGGTTTTTTCTCGTCAATTTGCTGCTTTGGTAAATGCAGGTGTAGCCATAGTTAGAGGCTTGGGTGTACTCTCTGAACAGTGTGGTAACCCTAAACTTAAAGCGGCTTTAATTGAAATTAGTGCTGATGTTCAAACTGGAGTTAACCTCTCAGATTCCATGCGTAAACATCCTGATTGTTTTGATGGTTTGTATGTGAGTATGGTACAAGCTGGAGAAATTGGGGGTGTGCTAGATGAGGTTTTAAATCGTTTAGCTAAACTATTAGAAGATATGGCGCGGTTGCAGAACCAAATTAAATCGGCTATGTCTTATCCAGTGGTAGTAGGGTTTTTGGCAACTGCTATTTTTGTAGGGATGACAGTCTTTCTAATTCCCATTTTTGCCGCCATTTTCAAAGATATAGGTATAGAATTACCACCACTTACGCAATTTTTGATGGACTGTAGTTCAATATTGCGAAGTTACTGGTCTTTAGTGATTATTGGGATTTTGTTTGCATTATCATTTGCTTATAAGCAGTATTACAAAACCCCTCTTGGTAGGTTAAATATTGATGGTATTGCTCTGAAATTACCTTTGTTTGGTGATTTAATTCAAAAATCTTCCATTGCCCGTTTTAGTCGGACTTTTGGTTCATTAACTCGTTCTGGAGTACCAATCTTAACTTGTTTAGAAATTGTGCGAGATACATCTGGAAACCAAGTTATTGCTAATGCTATTGACGCTGCTCGTGAAGAAGTTCAACAAGGGGGGATGATTAGTGTGGCTTTGCTCAAAGAATCGGTTTTTCCTGGTATGGCAATTCAGATGATGAGTATCGGTGAAGAAACCGGTCAATTAGATGGAATGTTGATGAAAGTTGCTGATTTCTATGAAGACGAAGTAGAACAGGCAGTTAAATCACTTACCAGCGTTTTAGAACCCGTGATGATTGTGGTATTGGGGGGAATGGTAGGGACAATTTTGTTGGCTATGTACCTGCCGATGTTCAAAGTATTTGAAAAGATGGGTTAAGGAAGGATTGAAAGATGAAGAATGAAGAGTAAATAAACAAGTTTAATCTTTTATTCTTCATACTTTATATTTTTATATTTTAGGAAGATATGACTTTACAAAAATCTGTTTATGAAACCAGTTTAGCTGAGTATAGCAATCATTTATCAGCGATCGCTCTCCTTAAACAACATCGTCCCTATTTGGAGATGATTCCTAGTCTCCGTCGTCCTGGGGAAAGTGTTATTACTATCACTTTACCCATTGTCCGTATCCGTGATCTAGAAACTAAAACCTCACAAACCACCAGTTTACCCTGTGATATAGCTATTATCATGTGTGACCCGGAATGGAAAATTAAAACCAGTGTGGAGATTTTGGTTTTTATTCATCGTCCCCATGAGGACTTTTCTGATTTATTGGGAAGATGGAGACAAAGCCAAGTTTACTTAGGAACGCAAATTTAATAACCTGCAATTCTGATGTAACCTGGAATGGTGCGTTACGCTGTCGCTAACACACCCTACTTTTGCACCTTATTTAATTCACATTCCTTAGATAAAGAATATGAATGGATTATGCACCCTCGTCACAGTCATATTTTGAGTGAAGGTACTAATACCATTTATCCTCTGTTTGTAGTTTTTAATCAAACATCAGAACGGATTCAAAGAGGTTTGGTAGGTGCAGATTTACCTTTTGTGAAGCAAATACCGATAACCTTGGAAGAGCAAGAATATCAAGTATCTTATCAAGAAAATGCCGAAAACCCGTGAAGATGTGTCCGATTCTAGCTACCTTTTTTGACAATGTGTGATTAATCTGGACTAATTATTGTATCCTGAATAATCGGGCATTACTATAGAAAAACTTAGTAAATTCAGTGAGCAGTTATCTTAATATGGGTCAAATCACCCAATTCTATTACACAGCACAACACAAACCAAACCAATTGATTTATGGTAGTGGTCAAACCGCAGTGATTACAGGATGGATGGTGAAACAAGCGATCGCTAAACATCTACAATCAAATGAATATGCTGTAATCGGACAGTTATACTCACCTACTAGAGGTATCAACTTACTAATTCGCAACTTATTGCTAAATCCTCATGTGCGGTATTTAGTTATTCTCAACGCTACCAAAGAAGATAAAAATGCCGGTGGTTGTCAATGTTTAAGTGATTTCTTCCGTCATGGTGTGGCAGAAAGTATTAGCGACGCTGGGCGAAAATCTTGGGTAATTTGTTCTCCTATTTCTGGTTATATTGATATTGATATTGATATCAATGCCTTGGAAAAATTACGCCATTCCGTAGAAATTCAAGACGCTACATCAATTGCTGATGCTGTCGAAAAAATTCAATATTACGCCCAAAAAGAAACCGTTGCACCTTGGGGAATACCTGTAGAATTTCCTATGACTACAATTGAACCAACTGTTTTACCAGGAACACGCTATGGACACAGAATTGAAGGTAAGACAATTGCTGAAACTTGGGTAAAAATCATTCATAGAATTAAAACCACTGGTACAATTAGACCCACTGGCTATGATGGTAAATGGCAAGAATTGATAGATTTAATGGCAGTTGTCACCGAAGAACCGGAGGATTTCTATTTTCCCGAACCCAATTATTTACCCATAGATAGAAGTTTTCTAGAAGAATATATTTCGCAAATTTTAGATGATGCACCCAATCGAGAAGGAGTAAAATATACTTATGGGCAACGTTTACGTTCTTGGTTTGGACGTGATCAAATTGAACAAGTCATTGAAAAATTAGCCAATGATATTGATTCTGCGAGGGCTGTAATGTCCTTATGGGATGCTAGTCAAGATGATAATGACAATCCCCCTTGTCTAAATCATGTTTGGGTGAGAATAGTTGATAATGAACTATCTTTAACTGCAACTTTTCGTAGTAATGATATGTTCTCAGCTTGGCCAGCAAATGCTATGGGATTAAGGGCTTTACAAAAGTATATTTATAATTCTTTGCTTAAAAGAACTGCTCATACATTAAAAATGGGGGCATTAATTACTATTAGTCAAAGCGCCCATATTTATGATGATTGTTTTGAAAATGTCGCCAATGTCATTTCATCTCAATATCTTAAAATATCTCAACAAAAAGACTATTTTGATCCTGCTGGTAGTTTTATTATTACTATTCAGAATCATCAAATTATTGTTGAACATACAACCCCTGGTTCTGGAGAAGTAGTTAATTGTTATTCTGGTAAATCTGCACATAAACTTTCCCAGCAAATATTCACAGATTGTCCGGGTTTACAAGTTTCCCATGCCATGTATCTAGGAGTGGAATTGCAAAAAGCGGAAATGGCTTTGTTAATGAAAGAACAGTTTATTTATGAACAGGATAAACCAGTAAAATTGCAGCTACATCAATACAGTCACCTCTAAGATACAAGAGACTGTTTTGGTGTCCAAATTTTCACAATTAAGCCGTCAGGAGATAGAAGCGATGTTTTTAGTCAGTGATATCAAGCAAACAAGAGTATATCAAGAAGCAAAGCAGGAAGAAGCAACGACCTTACTATTCCGTCAGTTATCCAAGCGATTTGGGAAATTGAGCGGTAATTACATCGAAACTATCAGCAATCTTACAATAGAACAACTAGAAGACCTGGGAGAAGCATTATTAGACTTTGTGGACATTACTGACCTGGAACAATGGCTCAAAGCTCACACAAACCAGTAATTAAAGGATATGCACAC
>NZ_LJOU01000152.1:0-8906 GCF_001672085.1 Anabaena sp. AL93
ACCCCCCTTCTCCCCCTACTTCCCTCCACCCGTCATTTTCGGGTTGACAGACTACTAGAATCCCCGTCTTTTTAGCAATACAACAGAGGGCGGGGTTTCCCCGCCCCTACAGGCTTTACGATTTGCTAAGAGACTTCCAAGAAATAAATTATCCTAAGAAACGAACCACAGAGGCACAGAGTACACAGAGAGAGAATTTCTGCATCAGTTTTGGGACATTTTTTTATTTGGAAGTCTCTAAATGGATCTCACAAAGAGTGCATACCGCTATAACCAATTACCAACTACCTATTTGACAAACTTAGGCATAATTTCCGCAGCCGTAAATAAGCCAGAAATGCCCCGTTGACGCAATTCTTGAGCAGCTTTAAGATAACCGAAGGCAGGACCACACACATTGGCAGCCATACTAGTTTCATCCCCTAACGTGAAGGTATGAGTAGATATTTTTCCCTCAAAAGTGCGTCCAGTGATTTTCACATTTGTACTCAGGGGCTTTTTGGCGTTACGGGTATCAACTACACCGCCAACCGTGACTCTATCCCGTGAACAAATTCCCGCCACCTCTAACATCACATCATCGGCGTGTTCCATATTTTCCAAGGTTAACACCCCATTGGTTCGATCAAGTAACGCTTCTACCTCTGCGTCAGTCATGGCTCTAGCGGCTTCTACACTATAACCGGGCATATGACCAATATCTTCCCTAACAGTGGCGCGGTAGGCTTCCCAGTTAGCAATTCCCACACCAAAGGTAATGACCACATTGTGAATTTCCGCATAACTTTGGGCAGCTAAAGCGGCAGCAGCGGTTAATAGCCCAGGAGTAGCACCACAGCCAGTCATGTAGGTAATGCCGGCGGCTTGCAGTTCATCTTTCATGGATAGGAGTTGTTCGACTGCACTGGTGCGTTTAATGGCATCTACCAGAACACCCTGCCAACCGGCTTGAATAAATTCTTTGGCAACAGAGGGGATAAAGTCATTGGGGAGGTTGGGTAAAGCCAGGAAATAACCATCTACAGTGTCACCAGTGACTTGAATTAAATCCTGAATACTGTTGTTGCTTAATGTACCAAATGCTTCTAAATGACCGATTGTACCTTGATTTTGGTAAGTAGTAATACAAGATTGGGTGTTTAAGCCCTCAGTGGAGTAAGCATAGCCATTTTGGTCGGCGACGGCGACAAGAATCATTTCTCGTTTGCTGGAAAGGAGTTTTGCGGCTGCTTGTCCAAGTCCGCCAAAACCCAGGACTCCAACGCGGATAGGTTGGTTTGTTAGTGGTGTGTTCATAGTGATTTTTGTAAGGCGTATAAACCTAAATTTCCGTATAATAGCTAGTTATGTTGGAAAAATCTAGAGGTTTCCAAGTAAACGAGGTTCATGAAGGCTGTTCTATTTTGCTTCAATCATCTAAACGTAATAATTTGCGGTAAAAGGATTTAGAAAAATCCGTGATTTTATTCCGCTTATAGTTTTCCATTAGTTCAATTAAAAAACTAATAAATTCAAAACTTGGCATCATGACTTCATAGGTTAATTCAGACGTAGAATCAAACTGTAACCGGCAAACGGTTAAGTCGGAGGGTAAGGTAGGATCATTCCAAGTGGCAACGAAGGGAACATTTTCACTACCTTCTATTTTGCGGTGTCCTTCTAACTCACGTTTTTTATAAAGAGTGATGGCATAGGGTAACAAATTCCGCTTATTACCCTGAATATAGGGTAGATACACGATAGATTGTTGCTGACTTGCAGGTTGGAGTTTATCAAAAAACGTATTACCAGTCATTGTTATATATTCCTTAAGTTAGCATGATATGGGGCTATTTTAGCCTTTTCTTCAGAGGATATTTGCACAGGATTGGGCAGATATAACAGAGCCGAACACTTTAGCTATAACCCAACAAAATTCTTGATCATGTTGGGTTTCACTATTGGTCAACCTAACCTATATTTCCTGAAGGAAGGGTAAATAAAGAAATGATATACTCAACACGGCTTATTTATTTGATTCTGTGGGTAGGGGTTTAGCAGTGATCATTGGTGTCAACTTAACGTAAAACCCATAGCCCGCCTGGGAATGAATTCCCAGTCTAATAGCAGAAGTTGTCTTTTGATGACTAAAAATCCCCAGTTTACTTTAGTAAACTTTACTTATTAGCCCGGAAATTCATTTCTGGGTGGGTGTGGAGGCCAACAAATAAGCCATCTGTAGCCTAATTTGACACCATTGAGCTTTTGCTTTACCCATACAAATCTAGGTTTTTCGTAATTTCTTAAAAGTCCATATCCCAACCGTGTTGAGTATATTTTAAACTACAGATGCTATTGCTTTGAGGGCGAAAATTTTCTCAATTATATCTTCAACTACCTTATCCGGTGTTGAAGCACCAGAAGTCACACCAACTTTAATTTCTCCTGCTGGTAGCCAATTTTCTGCAATTACTAATTCTCCTGTTAACTGCCGATGTTCAATGTTATTAATTGATTGAATCCGTTCTCCACAATCAATGTGATAGGAGGGAATACCTCGATCAAAGGCAATTTGTTGTAGTTGGGTAGTATTGGATGAGTTAAACCCACCAATAACTATGATTAAATCTACATTTTCTTCGACTAATTCTAACATAGCATCTTGACGTTCTTGAGTGGCATCACAGATAGTATTGAAATTTTGAAAATGCTGATTCAATTCTGCTGGTCCATATTTCTGCATCATTGTATGCTCCAGCATTTTACCGATTTGTTCGGTTTCACCTTTGAGCATGGTTGTTTGGTTAGCAATTCCTACTCGTTGTAAGTCTTGATCAGGGTCAAATCCTGCTGAACAGGCTTTGGAAAATTTGGCTAAAAATTCTTCACGATCGCCACCATTGAGAATATAATTAATGACATATTCTGCTTCTTTTATGTTTAAAACAATCAAATATTTCCCGGCAAAGGAACTGGTGGCAACTGTTTCTTCATGCTTATATTTTCCGTGAATAATTGAAGTATAATCACCTTTTTTGTGCTTTTCTACGGTGTTCCATACTTTGGATACCCAGGGGCAGGTAGTATCAACAATTTGGCAACCTTTATCATGCAATATTTGCATTTCTTGAACACTTGCACCAAAGGCTGGTAAAATTACTACGTCACCACTATTAACAACAGAAAAGTCTTTCAGTTTGTCAATAACGGGAATAAATTCTACTTGCATTTCTTGCATTCGTTTATTCACAGATGGATTGTGAATAATTTCGTTGGTAATCCAAATCTGTTCTGTGGGAAAATGTTGCCGGGTTTCATAAGCCATAGCTACAGCCCTTTCTACACCCCAACAAAAACCAAATGCTTGTGCTAGTTGGATGGTGACATTACCACGTTTGATGGTGTAGTTGCGATCGCGGATTTCCTGAATTAAGTTACTCTGAAACTCAGATTGTAACTTGGTAGCAACTTCCGCTTGATGACCAAAACCTTTGCGATTGTAATTGTCTGAATGTTGGAGGCTACGTTTAAAAGCTTTTGTATCCATTTTAGATTGACCACTAATAATTACTATCTTTGATTTTCTCGTGTTTCGAGGTGATTTAGATGGAAAATTTGGATTTATATCCTAGTTTTTGAGTTGATATTTTTAGGTTTAGTTGCTTGGGATGTTATTTGTTGGTTAGTATACATCTGTAAGGCAGTCCGCCAAACGAGATAACCTGGGGGACTCAGATGCAAACCATCGGTGGTAAAATCTGACCGAAGATTACCTTGTTTATCGGTGAATAAGGGATGTAAATTCAGATATTTCACCCCTTTTTCAGTAGCGAGATTATTCAATTCCTGATTCAAATTACGAATCCGAGGATTGGGAATTGCTAGGAGTTTTTCTTTTGCTTCCCAAGTTATCCCCTCCTCACCATGGGGCAAAATTGACTGAACGACAATTTCTGTTTGGGGGTGTTTTCTTTGCAAATAACTGATAATTTGCTGATAATTAGCTAAAATTTCCTGATCATCTAACCCGCGAATTAGATCATTAATGCCCACCATAATGAAAATCTTTTCCGGTTTGGTGCGATCAAAAAAATCTAATCTTTGCAGTAATCCATTGCTAACTTCCCCGGATATGCCCTGATTTAGCCAGCTTCTATCCTCAGGTAATAACTCCGGTGGAAACCATAAACTCAGAGAATCTCCCGCTAGTATGGTTAATCGCTGGGGATTTTTCCTAGCAGTTATTTTAGCTTCTTGCTTGAGAATATCCAACCATTGGGGATAACTGAGTTTATGACGGGGTCCTAATTCTGGTGCTACATATTGATTTTTCCAGTTCAGGTTAACTGGTTCTGAGGGATCTGGAATAGCTGTGGTTGCTAACACAGGGGTTAGCTTTTGCTGTCGCCAAATCAATAAGACGACCGCTAACATTAGGATAATATTAGTTAACAGTGCGAATAGTCCCCAGACAGGAAAAGTTTTTACACGATTAGACACGACGAAGAAACATTACGGATATTGAGTTTAATTGTAAATCTGTCAGTTGTCAGTTGTTAGTTGTTATTGGGAAGAAAAATATTCTCCCCTACTCCCCTGCCTTTTACTTATTAGAAATCCGATCTGCAAATTCGGAGTTATAACCTTCTTCCCCGTGTTCGTTGATATCCAAGCCTTGATCTTCGGTTTGATCTGGGACTCGTAAACCAACTGTAGCAGCAATAATTTTCAGAATGATCCAAGTTCCTACACCAGCAATAATATAGGCTATGGCGATCGCTGCTAGTTCCACAAATAATTCACCGAAGTTACCGCGCAGTACCCCATCTTTACCTCCGCTATTTACTTCCGTTGTGGCAAAGATAGCTGTTAAAATCGCCCCGATAGTACCTCCAACACCATGTACAGGATAGGTATCTAGGGCATCATCAACCTGCAATTTGTGTTTAAAACTGACAGCATAGAAGCAGAGGAAAGAGGTAATAAAACCAATTAAGATTGCGGCTACAGGGGTGACAAATCCTGCCCCTGGGGTGATTCCCACTAAACCGGCGACTGCACCTGTGGCTGCGCCAACTGCGGTGGGTTTTCCCCGTAATGTAGCTTCTAGAATCAACCACATCAACGCCCCGGCGGCAGCGGATGTATTAGTAGCAACAAAGGCGACTGTGGCTACCGTGCCAGCGGATAAGGCACTACCAGCATTAAAGCCAAACCAACCAAACCAAAGTAAGCCGGCACCCAACAAAATAAAGGGGACGTTATGGGGAGGGCTAAGACGATCTGGATAGTTTTTTCTCGGACCGAGGACAATTGCGGCTACCAGTGCCGAAATACCGGAACTAATATGCACTACTGTACCACCAGCAAAGTCTAGAGCGCCGATGCCGCCGTATAAACCTAAGAATCCTCCCTTTGCCCAAACCATGTGTGCTAGAGGTGTGTAGATAAAGGTTGACCACAGGACTACAAATAGGCAATAGGCACGGAAACTCATGCGTTCGGCGATCGCTCCCGAAATTAAAGCTGGGGTGATAATTGCAAACATGGCTTGATAGATCATGAATGCTTGATGGGGAATTGTCCCCGCATAGGAAACTACCTCCGCAGGGGCTGAACCTTGCAGATAACCTGTGGTTTCTACACCAACACCATTTAACCCCAGCCATTGTAAACCACCAATGAAGGGTAAACCAGGGGCAAAGGAAAGACTATAACCCCAAAGAACCCAGGTGACTCCCACAATCGCCATCAACACAAAACTCATCATCAATGTGTTGAGAATATTGTGCGATCGCACAAACCCACCATAAAAGAATGCTAATCCCGGTGTCATTAGCATTACTAAAGCTGAGGAAATCAGCATAAATGCTGTGTCACCTGTATTCGGACTAGGCACGGTTGCTGAGGTTTCTGCCCAAGCATTTCCTGTTAACAACCCTACCAGTAAAAATAGAGTTAAACACCCAATGATAGTCAATTTTCTGAACACTTATTTTCATTCCTCTGTGTCTACGATATTTGTCTTCATTCAATACAATTCGTAGTATTTGCTACTTTTTTTTTCTGTCTTAAAAGCTACTCAACTTCTAATTTTCCAGTAAGTTTAACAAAAATCTTATGTTTTATGCGGGTTATATTTACAAAGTTATTTATTTTCTGATGCAATAGCCACATATTGCACTGACGCAGACTACAGTCCGGTAACAATTTTATTCTTCTTTCTTCTTCTTTCTGACTCCTGATAGCGCAGCGTGGCGTTAGCCATACTCCTGACTGGGCGCAGGCCCTGCGCCCCTACCTCCTGACTCCCCCTATATAGCAACTCAATTGTTGGCAGATTCTTGAATATCGGATTTAGGTACAGCACTAGGTATTAATTCAGAAATTGGAGTTGAGTTTATTGGTGATGCTAACTTAGGTACTTCCTGGGATATTTCCACAGGTGTAATTACACTAGCATTACTGACATAATAGCCAAATATTTTATCATAGTTAGAGGCAACTGCTAAAAATACCCCACCTAAAATATATATTGGTAACGGAACAGGAACAGAAAAACCTCGTAACCACTTAAAAAATTCCGCCAAAGCAAACAGAATAAAAAAACATATAAGCCAAACACTCATCATTGCATCTGCTCCATACCAAGTCATCTTTTCACTTAATTTTAGTTGGAAATTTGTTGGGTTTCCTTGTGCCAACCCAACTTACAATAAATTAAGGGCGTTGCTGATTAAGGGTATGAATTTTAGTCTCACGCAAAGGCGCAATCACGCTTCGTGATCTCGAAGAGTAGACGCAAAGGTAAGATTTTTAAAGGTTCAATTTGGAAATTTCATACCTCGATTCAGCAACGCCTTAAGGAATCAAAACTTGTAACTCAAAAGTTGAACTTCCGTTTTTTCTGGCAAACTCTGAGAATTAACTAATACAGAATCATTGTTACTGCGGCGGACATTAATATTCACACTCTGCATCAAAGTTAGAAAATCATCTACTGGAGTAATGTCGCACTTGCCACTTTCAGCAGCTTGAGTCCGATAATGGGTAGGAATAACTAACTTAGGATTTAAGACATCAATTGCCTGTTTTGCTTCTTGATGATTATACGCTTTATCACTGCCGCCAACGGGAATAAATAATACATCAGGACGACCCATGAGAATTTTTTGTTCTAGGGTAATCGGTGCAGCAGAACCCCCCAAATGTAGCAGATTAATGCCACCTTGGTTTAATTTCCAGGCTATATTTTGCCCAAATTGTTTTCCACCCTTACGATCATGGTCTGTGGTAATTCCCTGAAATTTAACGCCCCGAAACTCATAGACACCCGGTTTATAAACTAATTTGGGATTTCCTGGTATTTTATCTATTGCCCCTTCATCCAATAATTGACTACTAATTAATACCAAATCTGATGCAACATTTGGGAGACGATATTTAGCTGTACAACCCAAATTGCTAAAGGGATTAATCAAAATTTTGACCTTACCATTGGTCAATAAAAAGCAGGTATGACCTAACCACTGAATTGATACACCACTAGATTGGGCATTTACTGGAACTTGATCACCTAAATTAGTAACTATAGCCGTTATTAAACCCGCCCCAGCGTAGCCTATCAATTGTCGTCGTTTCATAAGAATACTCGCTTTACAAAGTTCGCAAAAAATTTCTCAGCAATTCCTTACCCAAGGCAGTTAGGACACTCTCTGGATGAAATTGGACTCCTTGAATGTGAGGATATTGCCGATGTCTCACGCCCATAATTGTGCCATCTTCTACCCAAGCTGTAATTTCCAATACGTCCGGGCAAGTTTCCCGCTCAATCACTAAACTATGATATCTGGTAGCGGTTAAAGGATTTTCTAAACCTTGAAAAATTCCTATGCCTGTGTGGGAAACCTGAGAGGTTTTTCCGTGCATCAATTCTGGGGCGGAGACAATTTTACCACCGAAAACCTGACCAATACTTTGATGTCCTAAGCACACGCCTAAAATCGGTAGTTTATCTCCTAATTGGGCGATCGCACTGAGGGAAACCCCCGCATCATCTGGACGACCAGGACCCGGTGAAATTACCACTGCATCCGGGTTTAATGCCCTAATTTCATCTATAGTAATCTTATCGTTTCGTACCACTTGCAGGTCATCAGCAACTGGGAAATCTACTGCTAATTCTCCCAGGTATTGTACTAAATTATACGTAAAGCTATCGTAATTATCAATGACTAATATCACAATTTTTACCTAATTTTATTTAAAAATATCCAATACGTTCCCTGAAAACGTCTCTAAGTAGGTGAACACAATAAAACCAAAGTGTGTAAAGAAAAGTAAAATCGCCCAAAGCTTCTTCACTCTTGCCTCTTGCCTCTTGCCTCTTGCCTTCCCATAACGACAATTTTCAATGCTAACCTACTTACTATTCACAATCTACCATCTAGAAAGTAGATAGAATTAATGTTGCTAAAGGAGGCAATATTAATGTAGAGGCAACCAATAATGCTACTAAAGCAGAAACAAGTACAGCACCAGCAGCACAGTCTTTAGCAACTTTTGCCAACTCATGATAAGACTGTTTGACCGTTAAATCTACAATTGACTCAATAGCAGTATTCACTAACTCTAAGGTCAAAACTAAACCGCTGGTAACAGAAATTATGGATACTTCTACTGTTTCTAACTGTAGAAATACACTTAATCCAATAGCCAAGGCGCAGACGGCTACATGAATCCGAAAATTCCTTTGAGTCTGAAAAGCGTAGGTAATTCCAGCCCAAGCATACTTAAAACTAACAAATAGATTAGAGGCAATCTGCCAGGAAAGTTCCCTATCTTTGGACACGAGTGTTGGTAAGCTATTATTGGTTGATGACGATGAGACTTTTGGGGGCATAGAGATGAGAATAGGGGGTGGGGGG
>NZ_LJOU01000153.1:0-8855 GCF_001672085.1 Anabaena sp. AL93
TTCGTCGCCATCTTGACAAAAATCAAGAAAAATTGGCTGGACTTTATGCTGGTAATCCTCAGCGTAAAACGGCACGTCCTACTGCTGAAATGCTTCTTGCTGCATTTAAAGAAATCACATTGATATTAATTGAGGTTAACAATGAAGTCTACACTCATTTAACTACTCTTTCCCCTTTACAGCAGCGTATTCTTGTTTTACTTGGGTTTCCCCCTACTATTTATACTCAGCTTAGTGGTCAATCTTTTACTCCTGAGTAGAATTCTTCTAACTCTCGCAAAAATGGGCGAACCGGGAGTGACAACTGATAACTGATAACTAAGATAACTAACAACTTACAGAAATAGTTCGGGGAGAGTAGTTTCTAGTTTCAGACAATTAGCACCATTCACCTGTAATTGATACTCTACCTTATCCATCAACCGATTCATAATTAACCAACCATAACCACCTTCTTGCTTTTCTGTGGGGTTGGGAGGAAAGTAAGTAGATAAATCAAAACCTTCACCATAATCCCAAATCTCTATAGATAAATCTCGGTCTTTCAGTTCTAACCGCAGTAAAATTGTTAATCCAGACTTGTTTTTATGGGCATGACGCACAGCATTAGAATATCCTTCTGTTAAAACCAAGCGTAAGCGACCTGATTGTTTGATCCAATCAACAGATTCCCCTAATTGTAATTGTAAGCATCCGAATAACCATTGTTCTGCAATATTGATAAAATTTAGGTCACTGGGAACATGAAGTTCACTTTTCATAACCTATAAAACCTCCAGAGACAGTATAGTTTGATCATCTTCTTGAACATCGTTATTGGCTTGAATAAGAGCTAATAAATTATCAAAATTAAGGGGTTGAGATTGTTTTTTAATAAGTTGCCATAGACCTTCTTGGTTAAGCATAGAATGATGAGTTGTTCTCGAACTGTCTAAGGTTTCCCATACAGTTGCTTCCGTAATTCCATCACTAGTCAGGAGTAATGTATCTCCAGTAGCAAGAATCAAACGTCCGGACTCAGCCTGCCATTTAGGTAATATTCCCAAGGGAATACTGCGAGCTTTCAGATAATGGGGAGAATCATTCACAGTGGCTTGTTCTGACCACACAAAAGGATAAATATGCCCCGAATTAGCATAGACAAGTTCTCTTGTGATTGGGTGATAACGAGCTAAAACCATTGTGATAAAATAATTACTGGTCATTAAATCATCAATCAAAGCATAATTGAGATTTTGCATGATGACATTTGGCTCTACTGCTACTTCTTGACAGAGTTCCCGACGCAGCAAAGAAATCGTACTAGCCATAAACAAAGCCGCTGGCACACCCTTCCCAGAAACATCACCAACTGCTAACCACAAATCACCATTAGGATGAACAAACACTTCAAAAAAGTCACCTCCTACCTCTCGTGCTGGATAGCAACAAGCTTGGACTCTTACACCTGCCATTTCTGGTAAAGTTTGCCGCAATAGGTTATGTTGAATTTGGCGGGCTACTTCCAACTCTAAGTTAATTTGTTGTTGTTTTTCTTGCAAACTCTGATAGAGTTTTGCTTGGGAAAGGGCTAAGGCTGCTTGTTCTGCTACACCTGTAATCAGTTGAATATCTTCTTGATGCCAAATGTGATCACTTCCCAATTTACAAATAGCAATAATAGCTAGTAAATCCTGTTGATAAATGAGTGGAAAAATTAGATATTGACAAGGGATGTCTTCGTAGATATCGTCTTTTATTTCATAATGGTGAGTTTGGAAAACCTCGGCAATTAAATTACTAAGGTCTGGAAGTAAATCATAGATTTTAGATTGAGAATTTTGATAGCAAAATTGCCTTTTGGTTAGTGAATCATCTTCGACTGGTTTGACTAAGCAATAATGAGCCGCAAATGTTTCTCCAATTGTAGTAACGAGTTTTTGCAGCATATTGTCATAGTCTAAAGATTCTCTAATTGCTGTTGTTACAGCATTAAATAAAGATTCCCGTCGCAAGGCACGAGATAATTCTGCTAATCGTTTTTTAACTAAGCGATAGGTATCACTAGCTTGATTGACTAATGTTTGGAGTTGGCTGGGATTCCAAGGTTTTGTAATGTATTTAAATACTCGACCTGAGTTAATTGCATCTACTAAATCTTCTACATCTGTAAAACCTGTGAGCAAAATCCGAATTGTATCAGGAAACCGCTCCACTGTCAGACTTAATAGTTCGCTACCGTTCATTTCAGACATTCTTTGGTCGGAGATAATGACAGCCATTTCACCTTCTTTTTCTAAGATAGCTAAGGCTTCAGTGGCACTATTAGCCTTATAAACTTTAAAATCTTTCCAAAATGTGCGATAGAGGACATCTAAGTTATCTAGCTCGTCATCTACGACCATGAGCTTGAGCTTATCTAACTTTTTTCCAGCCATAAAGTGTCCTTAATTTTAATAACTAAGTAGGTGGACGTGAAATAACCAAAAGTGTGTACTGATATGTAAATTTACCTCAATGCGTTATTGTCGTTGAGTTTTAGCCATTGCAAAAAACGAAATATATTTTGATTTTCCTCCTTCCGCCTACTTAACTAAGCCAGAACGCATAGCAATTACTGCTGCTTGGGTACGGTCATTAGCACCTAGTTTGTTCATAATATTACAAACGTGGGTTTTTACAGTTGCACTTGCAATATAAAGTCTCTTGGCGATATCGTTATTACTACAACCTTTGGTAATCAATTCTATCACTTCTAATTCTCTGTCTGAGAGAATACCGACTTTAATAAGTTGTTTATGATCATGGGATTTGAGAGAATCTTGTTTTTGCTTGGCCTTTTCTACAAGAATCCGGGCAATCACTGGATCAATCCAAGGATTTCCCTCAGCAGTTACCCGGATAGCATTCAGTAAGTTGTCAAACTTGATATCTTTCATACAGTAAGAGTCTGCACCAGCACTAAAGGCTGAAAGTACGGATTCTTCATGATCAGATGATGTTAAGATTAATACTTTTGTATTTAATAACTGTTGATGATTCCCTTTAATTTTCCTGGTTAGGGACTTCCAAATAAAAAAATACTCAACCACCTAACGCAAAAATCTCTCAAACCCTTATTCCTCTGTGTCCTCTGCGCCTCTGTGGTTCGTTAATCAGGATAATTTATTTCTTGGAAGTCCCTTAATTCAATTCCATCTTGATCTGGTAAACCTATATCCACAATCGCCACATTTGGCTGTAGCTTTTTTAACATTATCAACCCATGACGAGCATTATTAGCTTGTTCAACTAGTTCAATTTCGTCTTTTCGTTGTAATGCTGTGCAAATACTGAGACGAGTGAGTTCATGATCTTCAATGATGACAGTGCGGATTTTACTCATTTTTCGTCACATATTTTGGTTTTTGCCGTCCACCTGACTTAAAAATAATACCCCACCCCTAGCCCTCCCCGTTCTTCGAGGGGGGAATAAGAAGTTTTTCCATATATTCTGGTATACATAGTTCATGATGGCTACTTAGATATACTAAACACGGGTGAGATTTAAACTTTTGCCAAATGACAAAGAACCCAGATGTGTAGGGGTAAAGCAAGAGCTTCATTGGTGTCAACTTAACGTAAAACATCTATCCCGCAAAGAACTCAATTCATCTCATTCCCAGTCTCTAACTGGGAATGAATCCTAGAAGGCTCTGCCCTCAATGATATTAGAGGCAGAGCCTCATCAACTGCATTCCTAGTCAGAGACTAGGAACGAGGTGTGGCATGGATTTGAGCTTAAGTTGACACCATTAAGCTTTTGCTTTACCCCTACGTTTAGAATCAAACAATCAAGCAAATTACTGAGTATATTAAATAATATAACCTTTTTTTGACTAAGTTATTCCAAAGCCAGACAGCAAAGTAGTTTTACTCCTGACTCCTGACTCGGCGATCGCTAATTTTAGATTTTAGGGAACACCAAAAAATAAATTACCCAATTTTGTGGGATGGGCATCCTGCCCGTCCTTGATAATTAGCGGGATTTACTGTATATTAACGCTGGGCTACTCGCAATAACAAAAACAAACCTGTGGCTAATCCAAATAAATTAGGCAACCAAGCACCAATGAAGGGCGAAAGAATACCAGCTTGTGCTAACGCCCCAGAGACGGATAGTAGCAAATAGTAACTAAAAATTACAATCACGCTAATACCAAAACTTGTGCCACGTCCAGTGCGTTGAGGGATGCTACCCATAACTGAACCAACTAAGCCAAAAATAACGCAAATAAAGGGAAAGGCGATTTTTTGTTGGATTCGCACTTGGAGTTTGCGAATTTTTTGATTGTTCCCACCTAAACGTTCTATTTCTAATTGTTCTAAGGCTTGGGAGATATTCATTTCGCCGTAGTCTCGGCTATTTTCGGCTAAGGTTAAAGGTGTGCGAGGAAGTTGTAATTGCTGATGTTCAAATCGTAAAATATTCCGATATGAGCGATCTGTCGCTACTAAATAGATAGTCCCATTATAAAAATCCCAAACTTGTTTTTGAGTGTTCCATTTAGCTGATTCGGAAACAACGATTTGATCAACTCCGCCTCTGGAACGATCTATAATTGTTAAACCATTCATTTGCTTACCATCAAATTGGTCAGCATAAAATAAGCGAGAAAGGATCTTTTTTCGAGTACCATCTGCTTCTTTAAATTCTCGATATTCGGGATAGTAAATATTTTGTTGTTTAAAGGAAGGTTGGTCTGATTTGAGAGCTTGTGCTAGGGTGATAGTGGCTTTGTAATTGGCAGCGGGGGCAATTTGCTCATTAAATAAATAAGTGATGAGAGTGACGGCAAAACTTAACACCACAGCCGTCAAAACCATGCGATAAACACTAACACCACACCCACGCAAAGCGATTAATTCACTTTCGCTAGAAAGGCGACTATAGGTCATTAAAGTAGCTAACAAAGTGGACATGGGGAAAGAGTACACCATGACATAAGGTAGCTTTAAGAGGAAAATCTCTAGGGCGATATTGAGAGGTAGCCCGGATTCTACAACCTTTCGCAGTAATTCAAATAAACTATCAATTGCTAAAACTACAGAAGTAAATGCACCAACACCAAATAAAAATGGTGAAATTAATTGCATCGCTAAATAGCGATCCATGATAGAAAATGAAAATATTGAAATTAAATTGGAGAAGGGTTTAATCTGTTTAGATATCATGATTATGTTTCGTGAAATCTCTCTTAGAGATCCCGCAGGGTAGATGCAAAGGAACAAAGGCACAAAGTTTAAACTGCGAAATTATCACCTAAATAATATTGTCGCACCAAGGGGTTGTTATACAGTTCGTCAGAGTTGCCAAAAGCCAGAATTTGTCCTTCACGCATGATATAACCACGATCTGTTATGGCTAGGGTTTCGCGGACATTATGATCTGTGATTAAAATTCCCATACCGCGATCGCGCAGTTGACTGACAATCTCCTGAATCTCAGACACAGCAATGGGATCAACTCCAGCAAAAGGTTCATCTAAAAACAGGAATTTGGGTCCTTCTTTCCCTGCTGCTAAAGCCCTCGCTAATTCTGTGCGTCGTCGTTCACCACCAGAAAGTTGAATCCCTTTACTATTAGCTACCTTTTCTAAGCGAAATTCTTGTAGTAAGGTATGTAGTCTGTGTCTCCATTCTCTCCTGGGAACTTGAGTTTGTTCAAATACTAGGAGAATATTTTCTTTCACTGACAACTGACGAAATACACTTGCTTCTTGAGCTAAATAGCCAATACCTAATCTAGCCCTTGCGTGCATGGGGAAATTGGTAATATCTAAATTGTCTAACCACACTTTGCCATGATTCGGTTTTTCTAAACCTGTGGCAATGTAAAATGTTGTCGTTTTCCCCGCACCATTAGGACCAAGTAAACCGACAACTTCCCCCTGGCTAACAGAAAGGCTAACACGATTTACAATTAATCGTTTACCGTAGGATTTGTGAATATTCTCTAAAACAATTTTCACTATGGGATTTTGTCTAGGTATAGATGCTAATTAGAACGCTTTAAGGCTGGAGTTTTTGGGGCTGGTTTCGTAGTTTGTCTACTAGGATTAGAATCTTCTATCATATATATAGATTCTACCTGACGGTTAGATTGGGGTAAGGCGATGAATCTGCCTTCGTCAATTAAATAGGTGACTTTTTCGGCACGAATGCTATTGCTACCCTGTTGTAAAATGTAAACATTACCACTGAAGTCAATCCGTTTTTCTTTACTAAAGTATTGAGCTTGAGCGGATGTGGCTTGAATTTGCCGAGCCGGGTAGACCATTTGCACATTACCACGAGCAGTAATTACTTGAGTTTTCGCGTCATATTCTTGGGTATCGGAGCGAATAGTCAGGGGACGATTTCCCCCAGATTGGGCTGTAGCTGGTGGCAATTGGCTGGGCAATCCTGCAACACCTACAAGGGAAATTGGCAGTGCTAAGGCTAATCCTAAGCGGCGTATCCGTGATTTTAGTAATTGATAAGGAGGTATCATAGTAATTAGGGAACAGGGAACGGGGAACAGGGAGATAAAAATCAAATATGAGTCCTATAGCAAAAATGGACGGTTTTTTAAACTTTAAGTTTCGCTTCCAGAACCTTTGCTCACAACTGGCAAAAATTTGTTAATTGTTACCGAATTATCAAGTCTGACACACCCACAAAAAATTAAGCAAATAAATCCCACAAATCATCAAAATCCCACAAATTATAGTTTAGACAGGGAAATACTGGGTAAAAGCCTAACTTGATTTTGAGCCAATTCTCTATTTGCCATTGGTTGTAGACTTTCTTGTTGTAGTGTTTTTAACAAATCCACACTTTCAGTTAGTAATTCTTCCACATTAATACCGCCGTAGCTAGGTAGATAACGCCGAAGACGATTACTACCTTCGCCTAAAAGAATCATTGCCCCCCGTTGGTTATGATTACCCAGATGATATAGTCCTACAGCAATTTGGAGAATACCTTGATAAAAAGTTTTATCTGGTTCGATACTATCGATCCAGAGTGCTTCAAGAATGTCATGGCAAGCGTAGAACTGTCCAGCATTGAACTGTTCTACACCTTGCCAAAACTCTTCAGGCATGATTTCGCTCATCCCATGCTATCCCGAACTTCTTTAATACAATCGAGAGAAATTTCCTGTTTGTCCCCAGAAAATTCATTTTCAGGAGTGAGGAATAGCATACAGTGACATTCTTTGCGTTCGCGCATGGGTACGCAGGGACAGTTCCAAAAAGCGGCGTTAACTTCGGCTTCTTTATCTTCGTAGTGACGACAAGGACATAAGGGCGCACCGAGTTCGTCTTTATGCTTGGCTAGTCCTTCGATGACAACTGCGGTAACGGAAGGTTCAGAACAGAAGAATGTTCCCGTCCGTTTGGCGTATTGTTCGGAAAAATGCCGCATTGCTTCTAGGCTTTTATCGCTGGATTTTGAATTCACTTCTGATGTGACCATTGGTTGTGCTGTTTATAAATTTCCATGTTTCTTTGCATTGTACATCAGGCTCAGTGTGAGAAATCGTTTCAAAATAAACTGAGGGCTTTTTGTAGTTGGGGTTGTAGTTCTTGTTCGTTTTGGACGATGATGCCAGGATATTCCCGATTAATGAGGTTTGGTGTGGCTGAATCTGGATTTTGCCACAGTAGCCAACGACTACCCGGAGGTAAGGAAGATGTGGTGAAAGAGTTTTGGGTTAGCCAAATGAGGGGGCGGTGATCTGGTGGTAAGCTGTTTTTTTCGGTGGGGTTGGTGGCTGCTAAGGTTTCGAGAACGGAGATATTACCTGTAGTTAAACCTGTGGCTGATGTCCATAGTTGCACTTGCAGTTTCTGTTTTTGGGCATAAAAATACAGGGAAGCAGCAGCAATCACGGCTTGTTCAAACAATTCTTGTTGCCATATAAAGGAACTATCTATGGCAATGATAATTTCTTGTCCCCCGGTAATTACTTCTAATTCTCGGACTCGTAATTCTCCATAGCGAGCGCTCGTCCGCCAATGAATCAACCGAGTAGGATCACCGATGCGATAGGGACGTAGCGATCGCACTAATCCCGTTGTTGCCATCTGTAAAGGTTTACCACGCGGATCTCCCCTTTGGCTATCATCTTGTCCGATTTCATCAATTAAGGGGCAGGTAGTCAAGGGTAAAACGGTGGGATAAACAGTCGCCCTAGCTTCACACTGACGAGGACGACGACAGGAAAATAAACCCCAGGGCGCACCTGTGACTAATTCTACTGTGTGCCAGCGGTAAATACCACGCTGTTGGGTCGGGTGATAATAGATGCACTGATAACTCTCTTGTGGTGGAATAGCTTCAATATTTTGCTGGACTGGTTGACCAAGAATAAATGGGAGAATGTCTCTAATTTGTAATAGACTAGAAGATTGTTTTTTCTGATTTTGAATTTCTATTTCAATTTTCAGTGCATCACCGGCGGTTACTGGTGCAATAGGACGACGTTTGACAATTATACCTGTGAGCGATCGCGGTGCAACAAAAGCCGACACCCCCAAAAGCGCAAAACTAACCCCACTAATCACATACAGCCAGCCAGCCATGGTATTAATCCCTGCACCCAAATAACACACAGAGATTCCCGCCAACACCCAACCGCCATAAGCAGGTGCAGCAGCCCAGGTTTCCAACCAATTGTTGATTTTTTTAGTAATTTTCATCTTTCTTGTTTAACTTAATTTTGGGGGAACAGGGAACAGGGAACAGGGAATAGGCAAGAGGCAAGAGGCAAGAGGCAAGAGGCAAGAGGCAAGAGGCAAGAGGCAAGAGGCAAGAGGCAAGAGGCAAGAGGCAAGGGGCAAGAGGCAAGG
>NZ_LJOU01000209.1:0-1568 GCF_001672085.1 Anabaena sp. AL93
ATGAGTTCTGTAATTAAAGTAGATATACCAGAAAAATCTTATGATATTACCATTGCACCTGGGAGTTTAGATCAACTAGGTGAACAAATGGCGAGTTTGAAACTAGGTAAGAAAGTATTGCTAGTTTCCAACCCGATGATATTTAAATATTATGGCGAAAGAGCGATCGCCTCTTTAGAAAATGCCGGTTTTCAAGTCGTTAGCTACAACCTACCCCCAGGAGAACGCTACAAAACCCTCAACTCCATTCAAAAACTCTACGACATTGCCCTGGAAAATCGCCTAGAACGCTCCTCAACAATGGTCGCCTTGGGGGGAGGTGTAATTGGTGATATGACAGGCTTTGCTGCCGCCACATGGCTCAGAGGCATCAATGTAGTGCAAGTTCCTACCAGTCTCTTAGCAATGGTAGATTCGGCTATTGGTGGTAAAACCGGCGTAAATCATCCCCACGGTAAAAACTTGATTGGTGCATTTCATCAACCCAGTCTAGTTTTAATTGACCCAGAAGTCTTAAAAACCCTGCCTGCTAGGGAATTTCGGGCAGGAATGGCAGAGGTGATCAAATACGGAATCATTTGGGACACCGAGTTATTTACTCAACTAACAGCAAGCAAACACCTTGATCAACTCCGCTATGTAAAATCCGACCTGATAAACAGCATATTAACTCATTCCTGTCAAGCAAAGGCAGATGTAGTTAGCAAAGATGAAAAAGAATCTGGACTGAGGGCAATTTTAAATTATGGTCATACCATTGGTCATGCGGTGGAAAGTCTCACAGAGTATCGTCTGTTTAAACATGGTGAAGCTGTAGGCATTGGTATGGTAGCAGCGGGAGAAATTGCTGTAAAATTGGGACTTTGGCAACAAGCAGACGCAGAACGTCAAAACGCCTTAATTAAAAAAGCAGGTTTACCCACCCAAATACCCGCAGATTTAGATATTGAAGCTCTTATTGATGCTTTGCAACTAGACAAGAAAGTTAAATCTGGTAAAGTCCGCTTTGTATTACCAACCCAAATTGGTGCAGTCAAAGTTACCGACGAAGTACCAACGGAAATAATTCGAGAAGTATTATTAGGGAATAGGAGTCAGGAGTCAGGAGTTTAGAATGAAGAAGAAGAAGAAGAAAATTCTTCCCCCGCTTCCTGCTGTTTGCCCTTTCCTTCTATACTGGCAAAGGCGCTGAACCATTCAATTGCCGAGCAGCATTGATACAAACAGGGCAATCACAGCCAAATAGCTTGATAGCTAAATCACTTTCAGCATCAGAAAATTCTAGTTCTTTGGGATTATTTGTGTCCGCTTGTGCCAATTTCATGGGTTCTTTAGCAACGCTCAAAGGAGTATTACTCACCTGTATACATACCTTTCTTGGAGTTGCTGAATGGGGAGACATGACACAAGATTCATGAGTACCAGCAGTGTCAACTGTTTGACTAGCATGAGCAGGTCTACCCATCATCACCATAGATAACATGGATGTAAACAACACGGGGCTAGAAATCAAAGTTAAAATAAATCTTTTGTTCATGTACTGTTAAAAACCTTGTTATTAGGGAAAT
>NZ_LJOU01000154.1:0-8724 GCF_001672085.1 Anabaena sp. AL93
GGCACCAGGGGTAGGGGAGGGAAGAACAGAAGTTTTTTCCGATCATTACCCGTCAAAATAAATTTGACGAACTACTAGGTGAACACAATAAAACCAAACTGTGTAAAGAAACGTAAAATCGCTGAAAACCTCTTTACTCTTGCCTCTTGCCTCTTGCCTCTTTCTCCTTCCATTCCTTTTTTCCTGACTCAGTGACTCCTGGGCGCAGTCCCGCAGTCCCTGCGCCCCTACATCCTGATGAGAGTGACCGAAATGACGGGACACAAGCCCCGTCCTTCTAGGACGGCTTTTCTTGATTCTTAATATACTCTTTTAATATTTCTAGTGGCGCACCACCGACTGAAGTGGCAAAATAGCTGGGACTCCATAGAGATTCTTTGTGGGGTTTTTTATATCCGGCTTGTCCAGTGCAGACCAATATATAATTAATTTACAGCCCAATGATAGCATTAACCATGAAAGCCAGATATCAATTCCGTTTCTACCCTACAGACCAACAGCAAAAGCTTTTAGCTCAATTGTTTGGTTGTGTTCGCGTGGTTTGGAATGATGCACTGGCTATTTGTAAACAAGCAGAAAAACTACCAAGTAACAACGACTTGCAAAAGTTGGTTATTACTCAAGCAAAAAAAACTATTGAGCGGCAATGGTTGTCTGATGTTTCTAATATTCCTTTGCAACAATCGGTTGCAGATTTGGGAGTTGCCTATAAAAACTTTTTTGATTCGCTAAAAGGGAAACGCAAAGGTAAAAAATTAGGTCGTCCTAAGTTCAAAAAGAAGACTAATCAGCAGTCAGCACGATTTAGAATCGGTGGGTTTTCAATCAAAGGGGATGAGGTTTATCTAGCCAAAATTGGTAACGTTAGCCCGATTTGGTCAAGAGATTTACCCTCCGCTCCTAGCTCTGTAACAGTAATAAAGGATTGTGCTAACCGTTATTTTCTCAGTTTTGTAGTAGAAGTTGAACCCGTTAATATTGATGCTAAAAACCAAAGTATCGGTATTGATTTGGGGATAAAAACTTTTGCTGTCATGAGCAATGGAGAAAAAGCCCAAAGCCCCGATTACTCAAAATTAGACAGGAAGATTCGCAAACTTCAGAAGAAATTAGCACGGCAACCAAAAGACTCACAACGAAGAAATAAGACCCGAATTCAAATTGCAAAACTACATAACGAAATAGCTGATACCAGAAAAGACTTTTTGCACAAATTATCCTCCAAAATAGTTGGCGAAAATGAAGTTATCGTTTTAGAAGATTTGAATGTATCGGGCATGGTTAAAAATCGCAAACTTGCTAGGGCGATTAGTCTTCAGGGATGGAGAGAGTTTCGGACGTTATGTGAAGCTAAATCACAGAAGTTTGGCAGGACATTTCACGTCATTAATAGATGGGAACCGACCAGCCAAATTTGCTCTGAATGTGGCTACAAATGGGGGAAACTTGATCTAAAAATTCGGTCGGTTAAGTGCCTGAATTGTGGGACTGAACACGACCGAGACGAGAACGCCGCAAAAAATATAAATAAAGCTTGCACTGAGCCAAGCCGAAGTGTCGGGATAGGGCATTGCCACGACTCTAAACGGGCGCAGAGACAGAGTAAGACTAGCAACGGTTAGCGTCAGTCAGTGAAGCGTCAAGAATCACCGCACCTTCAGGTCGGTGAGTATGTCAATTTCTCATTCATTTCTGCTGTAAGCTCGAAGATAGCAGTTAAAATAATTGCAGTGTAATTTAGCTAAATTCTTACACCCAAATTTATGGATAACCTGATACTGCTCAAGTCCACAACCCGTCATGTTCGCATTTTTGCGGCAGAAATGGACAAAGATGAACTGATTCCGAGTAATCAAGTGTTGACACTAGATATTGATCCAGACAACGAGTTCAACTGGAACGAAGATGCTTTGCAAAAAGTTTATCGCCAGTTTGATCAACTGGTAGAAGCATCTAGTGGCGAGGATCTGACAGATTATAACTTACGCCGGATTGGTTCAGATTTGGAGCATTATCTGCGATCGCTCCTCCAAAAAGGTGAAATTAGCTATAATCTCTCCAGTCGGGTTACTAACTACAGTATGGGACTACCCCAAGTAGTAACCAGTAGCAATCAATAAATATAGTACATACTTACTTAGTCCTGGCGAAGATAATTCGCCGGCTATGTCAAGTTTCAGTGACAGATTGAGAATTAGTTCTGCTATCGCTACATATTCTCATAACAATAAAAGTTATGATGAATTTGTGGGTTGCTAAAAATATGCGCGGTAGTAACTATAGCTACCAAATACTGTTGAAGAAAATGCTAATTGCAGAATCGGTGGGAAAACTATGGAAAATGATGCGGTAACGCTCTGCTGCCCAAATGAATATTGTCAATCGGCTAATCCCCTCACCCACAAATTTTGCCAGCAGTGTTCCACTCCCTTGCCGAAGCGTTATCTCTGGGCTGTGGGCAGTGATTTTAGCCACTGTCATCCTGGCTCTATTTTAAGCGATGCGGGCGCTCGCTATTTAGTCATTAATAAATCCATACTTTTAGATATCAAACCTGGTTTATTGCCCGAAATACCTGAATTAGATAATTTAGAAAAAATTAGACCCTACCTCAAACTAATTACCCATCGTCTCCACATCCCACAAGTTTATGGAGTCCTCAATTTAAGTAATGGGCAGACCAAAACAGAAATACTACTATTAGAAAAACCACCATTAATAGTTAATGCAAGCATTACTCAAGTCAGTCTATGTCAAAGCTTAGACGATTCTTGGAGTCAAGCCTCATCAATGCGTCAAATTCATTGGCTGTGGCAATTAGCTAATCTGTGGCAGCCCCTAGTCATTGAAGGCGCAGCATCTAGCCTCTTAGATAATTCTGTATTAAGAGTAGAAGGGGTACTAATTCGCTTATTAGAATTACGGTTCGATGACAAAAACTCGCCGACATTATGCCAATTAGGAGAATTTTGGCAGCAACTGATCCCAACTACTAAACCAAATATTGCTCCATTTGTGCAGCAAGTATGTGATTGGTTAATTAAAGGAGAAATTAACTCATCGAGTCAATTAATTAAAATTTTAGATCAGGGATTGAGCCAATTAGCAAAATCTCAAACAGCTACAATTAAAATCTACACTAAAACAGACCCAGGACCGAGCCGCCCCCGTAACGAAGATGCTTGTTACCCCGCTGGGGACACTTTAATCACTAAATCACCGCAGGAGAACACCCTAGCTATTGTTTGTGATGGTATTGGTGGACATGAAGGCGGTAACGTGGCTTCCAACCTCGCAATTGAAACTATTTATAAACAAGTCAAAGAACTGACTTCAGTTCCCACCGACAACATAGATCCATCCTTACTACTTTTGGACCTAGAACGGACAGTAGCCAAAGCTAATGACAAAATCAGCCAGCGTAACGATAACGAACATCGTCAAGGGCGACAACGCATGGGAACAACTATTGTCATGGCTTTACCTATTGCCCATGAAATATATATTGCCCATGTCGGTGATAGTCGTGCCTATTGGATTACTCATCATGGTTGTCATCAAGTTACCTTAGATGATGATGTCGCGTCCCGCGAGGTCCGTTTAGGCTATGCTCTTTACAGGGAAGCTTTAGAACACAGGGGTTCTGGTTCATTGGTTCAGGCATTGGGAATGAGTAAAAGTACCTCACTGCACCCTACATCTCAACGCTTTATTGTTGATGAAGATGCTGTTTTCTTACTCACTTCCGATGGTCTGAGTGATTTTGATAGAGTGGAAGAATCTTGGGAAACTGAAATATTACCTCTTCTCTCTGGAAAAACAAGTATAGAAGATGTTGCCCAAAGATTAATAGAAATTGCTAATACTAAAAATGGACATGATAATGCCACTATTGCCTTAGTACATTATCATGTTGAATACTCTGAACCAGAGACGATAATTACAGCGGATATTTCTCATCTTTTACCTGACACAGAATTATACTCAGCCGATGATGATACAGCCAATGGGCAGAGTTTTATTAATAATCCAAAAACTCAAGTTATTTCTGAACGCAAGACTGCTAAACTTTCCCAATTACCATTACAGTTGTTTATTCTCTTAGGGTTGACGTTATCATCTGGTTTGTTGGGATATTGGTTTAAACTCCAAATTAAGTCACCAACAACAACTTCTTCTCCGTCTCCATTTTCTAGTCAACAACCCACAAATCCCTCTAATCCTCGATAAGTTTTCTGTCCACTCATGATTCCCATGATGATGATTACCAAGATTTGCCATAAATCGTCACGACTTCCTTGCTTTCCTCGTGGATCTGGTACTTCCTTGAGATAATCTACTAAACTTTTACTCATTTTCTACCTCTTTTGAACTTTTTGACTAAAATTATCTACTAAATCCTTTCCTATGATTACTGTTTACTTTTATAGCTTCCTTACTCATTCTTGAAACAGCCCTGCCCTTGCAAAGGGGAGGGAACTAAATTTTCCGGTTTATTGAAAATCCAGTTCCCCTCCTCGCTTGCGGGGAGGGGCTAGGGCTGGGGTTTTATAGTAACCAACAGGCAATTTCCAACTTGTGTGTACACCATAGCTTTGTCAAGGGGAGGGGGCTGATGATGTATTTCATTTAAGTGCATACCGCTATATCAGGAAGGGACAGAAAATTACTTATGTTGTATGATAAAGGTTATACAGTCATCTGCCACAGATTATGATCTGCTGTTTAAACCCGGATTGTTCCCAACCTATCAACCCTGATGATCACAAGTTCTGTCAATCTTGCAGAACCCCGTTAATAGCATTATTAATCAATCGCTTTCGAGTATTGCGGGTGCTTTCTGCTGAAGGTGGTTTTGGGAGAACCTATTTAGCGGAAGATACTCAAAAACTCAATGAAACTTGTGTAATCAAGCAACTTGCACCTAAACAGTCAGGAACTTACGCTTTAAAAAAAGCCACAGAATTATTTATTGAAGAAGCTAAACGTCTACAAGATTTAGGAGAACACCCACAAATACCAACGCTGTTTGCTTATTTTGAAGATAATGGTTTTCTCTATTTGGTACAACAGTTTATTAAAGGGGAGAATTTATTAGATGAATTAGCACAAAAGGGAAAATATAACGAAAATCAAATTCGGGAATTATTACTAGATTTATTACCATCTTTAAAGTTTATTCATGAGTGCCAGGTTATTCATCGGGATATTAAACCACAGAATATCATGCGCCGAGCCAGCGATGGTAAGTTGGTATTAATTGATTTTGGGGCTTCTAAACAATTAACTACCACAGTTCACACCCAAATAGGAACACGAATAGGTACTCATGGTTATAGTCCACTGGAACAAATTCAGCTTGGTGAAGCTTATCCAGCCAGTGATTTATTTGCTTTAGGTGCAACTTGTTTTCATCTTTTAACAGGGGTTCATCCTTTTAATTTATGGACAAGAAATGGTTTTAATTGGGTGAATAATTGGCGACAACATTTACCTAGTCCTGTGAGTCAGGAATTGGGTAAAGTTTTGGATAAGTTGTTGGAAGTTGAGATTCTAGAACGGTATCAATCTGCGGATGAGGTCATCAAAGATTTACAAATTCCTCCTACATTTGTTGTATCTCCAGGGGGAAATAAAAATTCATCTTTGAGAAATTCTAAAACTAGAATAAATAGTAAAATAGATCATCTGTTGTTTATTATCTTAGGGTTAACGTTATCATCTGGTTTGTTGGGATATTGGTTTAAACTCCAAATTAAGTCACCAACAATAATAATTTCTTCTCCGTCTCCATTTTCTAGTCAACAACCAACTTTGACGGCACAAAGAACTTTAGAAAATCTCTCTCCTAATTGGGTGATTCAAGCTAATAGTCCCATAACCTTAAATAAGCAAACTTTCTCTGCTAAAAGTTTTTTCCAAGTTATAGATAAAAAACCTAATCCTAATGATGGAAATAATCCAGATGTAAGTTTGCGTGTTTGTCAAAAATCTAATCCTGCACCAGAAACTCTTAAAAGAGTGCAACTGAAATTTTCCGAACTGCAAGCTTTAGCTAAAGACATCTCTATTTTACAATCAGATCAATCTAGTATTTGTGAATAGGGAACAGGGAGCGGGAAGTAGGGGGAGTAGGGGGAGTGGGGGGAGTGGAGGGAGTGGGGGGAGTGGAGGGAGTGGAGGGAGTGGAGGGAGTCGGGGGAAAAATAACAACTGACAACTGACTAAATTCGCTACTTCTGCCTAAAATATCTGTATCTGTGTTTTGAACGTTTAGTTTCTACCAATCCATGTCCAGCCCGAATTTGGCAATGCTTTCGGCGAGTATAGCGATCGCCCGCCTAGTAAATACTAGCACAGATCACTTCGCTATTTGGGTAGTCAAAGCACCATATCCCAGTGGCTATGTTCTCCGTGATTGTGTTTTCTCCCCTGAACTTAATCAAGTTTGGCAAGAATGGCAACAAATGTTTGCTGGTCATAGTCCCCTGGATATTCCTTCCTATTCAATTTCTTCATCAGTTAATACATTGCCATTAACTGTAATTTCACCCACTGAAGGTCAAAGGACAAGTCCCTATAGTAGTCGTCTAATGCAATCCTTGGGTATCAATCTCTGGGGATGGATATTTGATGGGGCGATTCTGAATAGTTGGGAACGGAGTCGGGGTATGGCTATGGGTCAAAAGACTCAATTACGCTTTCGGTTAGAAATTCGTGATCCTGATCTAATTGCCCTCCCCTGGGAAATTATGCAGCGGGAAGTTGGACAATCCGCCATATCTCTTTCCCAAGATGTTTTATTTAGTCGTACCATCAGCGCAGTTGAACCATTACCAGAATTGCGGACTGACCGGGCGGTAAATATTCTGCTGGTGTTAGGACATAATCATAAATTACAACTAGACCAGGAAGCGTCTTTACTAAAAAAGACATTGTTAGAAGGTCATCCTGGGGGCAAAACTGCCGCTGGATACGCACCTTGTACAGTAAAAACCCTGATTCAACCGACAAAGGCAGAATTAATTCAGGAGTTAGAAACTAAAGTTCATAATGTGTTTTTTTATGCTGGTCACGGATTACCAGATCCAGATGGAGGCTCATTATTTTTAGGAAATGAACTCAAAATTAATGGCATAGAATTAGCTCAGGTTTTAACGCGAACAGGCATAAAATTGGGAGTTTTTAACGCCTGTTGGGGAGCGCAACCAGCAGCAGTTAATCACCAGGCTATCCCGGCTAGTAGTTTGGCTGAGGTGTTGATTCGTCATGGTGTGCCAGCGGTATTGGGGATGCGTGATGAAATTGCTGATGTAGAAAGTCATAGTTTTATTCAAACTTTTGCTTCCAGTTTGCGATCGCGTAAATTAATTGATGAAGCAGTGGCAACTGCCAGACAAGAACTATTGACACTGTATAAATTTAATCAACCAGCTTGGACATTACCAGTTCTCTACCTCCATCCTGATTTTGATGGAGAACTGATTAAAGATGTAGACGAAGGAGTCACAGAACTACCAAATACGGCGATTTCTGACCTAGTTACCCCCATTAATACAGCTTATTTGCGATCGCTCACACCAGGAGGCAAAATTTGGTTATTACGTTCTGGAGTTACCCGCATCGGTCGCACAAAAGAGAATGATATTATCATCCCCGAAATTTATATTTCCAGACACCACGCAGAAATTTTATGTCGGAAGACTCTCAAAGAAAATACATCCATGACCACTTATTACCTACAGGATTTGTCTACCTATGGGACAACCTGGTATTTAAGCCCTAATGGTTGGCAACAAATCCTCCGGGAAGAAGTACCTTTAACATCAGGAATGCAGTTAATGTTTGGGAGTTCTAAAGGTGAAATTTGGGAATTTATTCGGGAGGATTCCATCAGTAGGGGCGCAGGGCCTGCGCCCAAAAGTCAGGAGTAAAAACCAGTTGATCATGACTGCTGTATTTTGCGGAAATTCAATTCTTGAGTTTGTAGCTGTCAATAGAACCCATAAATTAATAGTGAGAAAAAAATGAAACCCCACACTAATGATTTAAATATCTTAAATATTGCCCCATCAAATGTAGATTTAGAATTTATAGAAGCACTGTTAGAGCCTGAAGATGCTGCTTATCCCTGGAATTTAGCTGATGAATCTTCAGAAGCTTATTTTCATAACCTAGAACTACAGTTTGGGTTGCAAGATTTTTCAGATTTAGAACTGAGTACAAGTACCGATAATTTTTATCAAAATCTAGATACAATTTGGGATCAAGTTGCTGTTCTTGAAAATAACAGTAGCAAAAATACCGTTAATTATCTTCAGGAAGTTTTGCAGAACGCTTTTTCAGTTATTCCTAGAGGTTTACTCACTGCAATCGCTCAAAAAGCTACTGAAGTTTCTATTCTTGAACAATCAGCTAGTGAGAAATTAGTGGAATGTGTCCAAGCTTTACTACCTAGTTGGGAAGTAGATGATCTGCTGGTTTTAGCTCGTCCTTTTGCTTACGCAATGCGAAGTAGTGAACCACATACATTGACATCACTAATTAGAGATTTTGAAGAGCGGGATTGGGCAAATTTATCAGAAATAGAACAAGCAAAAATTACCTTAGCGATCGCTGATTATGCCCTCCAACATCGCTCAAAACCCGATTCTCAACCCTAATTTTTACTCTGCCTCAAGTCCAGAGATTAGCTAATTTATCACCTCTCGCCCCCTACTCCCC
>NZ_LJOU01000155.1:0-8637 GCF_001672085.1 Anabaena sp. AL93
AGGGAAAAGAGTATGACCAATGACCAATGACCTCAATAAGAAATATACAAGTTTGTTCTACAGCTTAATAGCGCAATATGTTGTAAAATTGGGTTTGCCATTAAATCATGCTGGATTTTGCAGTCAAAATAGCTGTGGAGATGGTTTAGGAACAACAAAAGTTAGATACATAAGATATTATGAAAATAGGCGATCGCGTGCGTGTTAAAGAATCAGTAGTAGTTTATCATCATCCCGAACATCGCGGTGATGCTTTTGACATCAAGGATGCAGAAGGGGAATTAGTGGCTATTGTCACCCAATGGCAGAATAGACCTGTAAGTGCCAACTTTCCTTTTTTAGTCCAGTTCAGCAAAAAGTTTAAAGCCCATTTACGCGATTTTGAAATAGAAAATATCTAGTACCACAGGGCGGAATTAAAAATTAAAAAATACCGTCCGTACCGTGTCGCCAACCCAAAGTGCTACACGGATTAGTTTTATTATTGATGTGTGCGATGATGCTGACTTGGCAGTTCGCCTTTTCGTGAAATTTCTAATACACGCTTTCACGTGATTTAAGTCACTGGAAAGAAAGACATTAAGCTAAAAGATGAATTCAACAATGTCTCCGTTTAGTTAAGTATGAGTCCTCTAATTCTTATACTCACCCAGATCATTCTCTTCCTCCTGGGACTACGAGTAATATTTTTGATACTTGATCAGGTAATAAATGCTTATAGGCGAGTTAGATTTTCACCAAATAAAAACCCGATTTGGATCATTAAAAACATTTTTCAACGGAGACTAAGGATTAAAACCTATACCAAAAATACCCACAATACATACAAAAATTCGAGGTTGTGGAAGCAACTACTTCGCAAACTCAATAATGAGAATACAACCGCCGAAAGACTAATCAACCATCTCATGATAAAATACCCCGGACAGTCTGACCGATGGTATCTTGAAAAGGCGATTTTCGATTTAGAACGGGATAAAGGAAGATATTAACTTAATCAAGAAAATATTCCCAACAATGCAAATTAATATTACTACCTGCAACCACAACCGCAGCCGCAAAATTATCTGCCGGTGTTAATTCCCTTAAACTCCAATCTCCTGAGACAAGTAATTTACTAGGTTGATTTGGTGTTAAATCTATTTCAATTTCTTCTAACTGTACTAAACCATCTCCTGTAGCTTTTAAATAAGCTTCTTTACAAGTCCAATAACGAAAAAATATTTGTTGTTGTTGGGCGAGAGAAAGTAGTCGCAGGTATTCATATTCTCTAGCAGAAAAGAATCTTTTCGCCAGACCTTCCAAATCGGACATAGTGCGAATATATTCTAAATCCACACCAATTTGATGTTGATAACTTATCCCCAATAAAGCCAAATCTTGGGAATGAGATAAATTAAATAACAATCCTTTATCAGCAAATTTAGCCGCCAATAAAGGCTTACCACGCGGCTGATATTCAAATTCTACTTGTTTAGGGGCAATATCTAAATATTGCCCTAAAATGGCGCGGAGAGTGCCACGTCCAGCCATAAATCTTTGCCGATGTTCAGGAAAATAAAACCTTTCGGCGCGAGCAATTTCATCACTAGATAAAGTTTCCCGAAAAAATTGTAATTGTAATTCATCAGAATTTAAATTAATGCGCCAAATATGCACATCATTTAATAACAAATCTAATTTTTTAGGTGCGGGTAGCCAATTCAAATTACACACAATATCTAATAATTAAACTGTAAAAATTCGGGAGACAAAACGTTTGATATAGTCGGAAAGGTTAGGGATATTCTTTCTTCCTCCTAACTCCTAACTCCTAACTCCTAACTCCTAACTCCTAACTCCTAACTCCTTCTATCCACTCTAAAACACGATTCCACGCCCACCATTGATCAGGATCTTGGTATTGATTTTGACATTTTTTGCTACTCACATAACCAACATGACCACCGTAGCGAGTCAGTAATAAATCTATATCAGGATTTTTTCTAGCAGCAACTTCTAAATCAGGAATGATAGCCGGATCAAATAAAGGGTCATCAGCAGCATATAAAATGAAAGTTGGTTGAGATAATTTTGGTAATAATTCTAAACCACTGCTGGCTTGATAATAATCAGCAACCGTCGCAAAACCCAAACGGGCAATCACCAATTCTTCATCAAATCCCCAAATACTATTAGCCCTGGCAATAGCTTCTGGTTGAATAGACTCAGGATAAGCAGCATGAATTTTCCAGGCTAGTTTTTTCAATTCCTGAGCAATGCGAGACTCGACATATTTACCAAAAGGGTGTTTAACTAAATAGGTGAGCGATCGCAACGAATCCAAACTTGGACAAATCACCGCCCCACCGGCAATGTCAATGTCTTTAGGTGCTAAATCCGCAGCAGCTTTCACTCCCCACAAAGCCAACTGTCCCCCCAAAGAATAGCCCGTAAACCAAAATGGTGAAGGACAACCCATTTTTGCCGCAGTTTCGGCTATTTTAACAAAATCTTCCCCCTCATACAAACCATCCGAAGTCAATGTTGGCGATAATTCTGCGGTTTTACCATGCGCCCGCCAATCAAATAACACCACAGCATAGCCTTGGGCGTAAGCCTTGCGTCCCAAAATTCGTAAAAACCATTGCTGGTCTAGCTCTCCAGTAATACCATAGGTGCCAACAATTGTACTATGGGCATTTGGGGGAATAGCAACTTGACCAAAAATTGGCACACCTTGACCCCCAGAGAAGATAACCTCGTGATATTTTGGTTCTGGATGAGTAATTTTACTCTCCCAATCCCGATTAGCCCATAAAGCCGTATAAGCCGTCATGGTCACGCCATTTTGCAAAAAATAGGGCGGTAAATATTCGTATTTATACATAAAATAAGAGCATTGTATCTTACAATAGTTTGGATTTAATATTTATATTAGATTTAACATATTTTTCATAATTAAGATGGTAATCTTTTTATATATCAAGGAAAACAAAGCCTTATGGTTTGCTTGATCATCTAATCATCCCTCAACTTTTTCCCAGAATCAGCGTAGCGAAATTTTGGTAGTTGGGAGAGCGTCAATTATCGTTAAATAAAGTAGTTATAATTTTTTAAGAATGCCGAGGATTCTTGTCATAGACGATGACCCAGCGATTTCAGAACTTGTTGCCGTCAACTTGGAAATGGCGGGCTACGATGTTAGTCAAGCTGAAGATGGCATTAAAGGTCAGGCTCTGGCTCTCCAGCTACAACCTGACTTAATTATGCTTGATCTGATGTTACCTAGAGTAGATGGATTTACAGTTTGTCAACGCTTACGTCGGGATGAACGGACTGCCGAAATTCCTGTCTTGATGTTAACTGCTTTAAGCCAAACCCATGACAAAGTGGAAGGGTTTAATGCTGGTGCAGACGACTATCTGACCAAACCCTTTGAGCTAGAAGAATTGTTAGCGCGAGTACGGGCTTTATTACGACGCACTGACCGGATTCCCCAAGCAGCAAAACATAGCGAAATTCTCAACTATGGACCGATTACCCTCGTTCCCGAAAGATTTGAGGCTATCTGGTTCAAAGCAACGGTGAAACTGACTCATTTAGAGTTTGAGTTACTCCATTGTTTGCTGCAACGTCATGGACAAACGGTTTCTCCTAGCGAAATCCTCAGAGAAGTTTGGGGTTATGATCCTGATGATGATATTGAAACTATTCGGGTGCATATTCGCCACTTGAGAACTAAACTCGAACCTGATCCTCGTCATCCGCGCTACATTAAAACCGTTTACGGTGCAGGATATTGTCTGGAATTACCTAGTGTACCTCCGGGAATGGAGGAAACTATGGCTACAGTAGTTGAGTAAAAGGGAACTGGGGACTGGGAACAGGGGGGCAGGGAACAGGGAACAGGGAACAGGGAACAGGGGAGCAGGGAGCAGGGGAGCAGGGAGCAGGGGAGCAGGGGAGCAGGGGAGCAGGGGAAAATAATTATACTCAAAACGGCTTGATTGTTTGGTGCTAAACCCCTACACATCTGGGTTCTTTGTCATTTGGCAAAAGTTTAAATCTCACCCGTGTTTAGTATAATTACCAACTGACCAATGACCAATGACCAATGACCAATGACCAATGACCAAAAACTATGATATAATTAGTAGTTCTCTAAAATGGTGCTGGGTGAAGAACGTAGAGACAAAACTCAGCACACCTACACACTCAGCACTAAAGAACTCTAGTTTATGGCATTGCCAATTGTTGCAATTATCGGTCGCCCCAATGTGGGCAAATCTACCTTTGTAAATCGTCTTGCCGGAGATCAAACGGCGATAGTCCACGATGAACCAGGGGTAACACGCGATCGCACTTACCGTCCAGCTTTTTGGAATGATCGGGAATTTGTCGTAGTAGACACAGGTGGCTTGGTTTTTAACGATGATACCGAATTTCTCCCCATGATTCGCCAACAGGCTTTAACGGCGCTTGCAGAAGCCTGTGCTGCTATTTTCGTAGTGGATGGGCAAGCTGGTTTGATGCCCGCAGATGAAGAAATTTCCGAATGGTTACGTCAACAACCAGTTCCCGTATTACTGGCTGTGAATAAATGTGAATCTCCAGACCAAGGGGTGATTCAAGCCGCTGAATTTTGGGAATTAGGACTAGGTGAACCTTTCCCCATTTCCGCTATTCATGGTAGTGGGACAGGGGAAATCCTAGATGAGTTAATGAATCACATTCCTCATACAGTAGAAGTAGAGGAAAATACAGAAATTAAAGTTGCCATTATTGGTAGACCAAATGTAGGCAAATCGAGCTTACTCAATGCTTTTGTCGGTGAAAATAGAGCTATTGTCAGTCCTATTTCTGGAACAACTAGAGATACAATTGATACAATAGTTGAACGAGGTGGGCAAACTTACAGGTTAATTGATACTGCTGGTATTCGCAAAAAGAAACATATAGAATACGGGACGGAATTTTTCAGTATTAACCGTGCGTTTAAAGCTATTCGTCGTTCCGATGTGGTTTTATTAGTGATTGATGCTTTAGATGGTGTCACTGAACAAGATCAAAAATTAGCAGGGCGCGTCTTAGAAGAAGGTCGCGCTTGTGTTGTGGTTGTAAATAAGTGGGATGCTGTTGAGAAAGATTCTTACACCATCTATGACCATGAAAAAGAACTAGAATCACGCTTACATTTTACGGAATGGGCAGATACTATTTTTGTGAGCGCAAATACGGGACTACGGGTAGAAAAGATTTTAGAATTGGTCAATCAAGCGGCTGAGGCACACAAACGCCGTGTGAGTACATCAGTCATTAATGAAGTTCTGGAAGATGCTATCAGTTGGCATTCACCACCGACTTCACGGGGCGGTCGTCAGGGTAAGATATACTACGGTACTCAAGTTAGCAGTCAGCCTCCTTCTATCGCGCTGTTTGTTAATGATAATACCCGCTTTAATGACAATTATCGCCGTTACATTGAACGCCAATTCCGTAAACAGCTTGGCTTTCAAGGTACACCGATTCGGTTATTTTGGCGCAGTAAGAAAGTTCGAGAAATGGAAATTGGCGGACCAAATCGTGCTACTCGTGTAAAATAGGAAACGTAAGGAGTCAGGAGTCAGGAGTCAGAAGCCAGGAAGCCAGGGAATAAATTCCCTGTCTAAAAGCTAAAGTCGGTTAAAACCGACTGTTTTATTTTTATTTATTCTGACAACTGACCAATGACCAATGACAACTGACAAAATATGGATTTATTGCGATCGCTCCCCCTCGGACTTTACTTAGAAGAACCGCAAACTTGGTTACATAAACTCGATCCGCGAGTGAAGTTAATTTGGTTATTGAGCTTTCTCAGTAGCTATATTATCGCTAACAACTATTGGCGGGTATTACTGGTATTACTGCTAATTACTTTTACTGTATTTGCCAAAATTCCTCTGCGAGTATGGCGACAACAAATGGGCTGGTTATTGGTACTATCATTTATGGTATTGGTTATTGGCGCGATTAGTCCTGATGGATTAGGTGTGAGTTATCAATCCCGTTTACCCGCAAATGAACAAATTCTCACTCAACCAATAACTGATAAAAAGACCCAAGTTACCCCAATAATAGCAGATAGCAATAAAAAATATAGCTATGTGTTATTTCAGAAAGGATTTGTGAAAATAAATCGCCGTTCTTTGGATTTAGCAATTAGCTTGAGTACAATAGTTTTTACATTAATCTACAGCACTAATTTATATTTACTCACAACTGCACCAGAAGAAATTACTTCGGGAATGGAAAGTTTAATGCAGCCGTTGAGAAGGTTCAATATTCCCGTTACAGAAATTACCCTGACTCTAACTTTATCCTTGCGATTTATTCCCCTGGTTTTAGAAGAAATTCAAAATCTAGTTCGTTCCGTGATGACTAGGGCAATTAATTGGAAAAAGCTAGGATTAAAAGGAGGAGCAAAAGTTTGGTTAATTGTGACGGAAAGATTATTAGAAAATCTGCTTTTGCGGGCAGAACAAATGGCAAATGCGATGATGGTAAGGGGTTTTACTAGTCCTAACGAACATCGAGTGAGATGGCAAGAGTTAAAATTAAAAATGGGTGATTGGTTAGCGATCGCCACTTTAATGGTATTTTGGGGGATCAGAATAGCCTTTGGTGCTGATAACGCAGCGTGACTTAAAATTACCGGCGTTGCTGATTCAGAATATGATTTTACCTCACGCAGAGGCGCAGAGTCGCAGAGAGTAAGAGTTTGAAGTCATTGATTTTTCAATTTCATACTTGAGTTCAGCAACGCCAAATTACCTTATTTTTAGTTGGTAGGTTAATATCGTAATTTTCTCTTTTTTTACACTGGTAAGTTCTTTACTTGTCTATTTTTTTTGACAGGTTACAAGAATATAGCTGAGTTTTCGTTTCAGTTACACTTTGACAAGCCTTAAACAACCAGGACTGACCTACTGGCAACATCGCCATAAAGATAGGTAGGGAAAAAGCATAGGATTCACCTGCTAAATAAGAATCCCAAATACGAGTTCCTGACAACCACAAAGCTAAAAAAGTAAACCCACAAGCTACCAATGTTGAGACTTGAGTAGATACTAAGCAACTGAGGACTAATACTGCGGTAAAAAATAATACAGGCAAAAAAGCAATTTGCTGACAAATAGCTAATAATAGAGGTGCTTGACCACCCAAAATATTGAGATTTGCTGCTACCCAAGGATGTACCCCAACATGATATTCTAATGGCTTTACTCCGTCCAAACCTGTTGAAGGTGTATTGAATTTAGCCAGCATTTCCACAATAGCAGAGTGGAATAGTGTATCCCTATGAATAGTATTAGTATAAGCAGCAACATTAGAAAAGAGATGAGCATAGTTATAACCCTACTCCGGCATAATGAACGGGGACAATGGCACGAGTACAGTCCGTAATTGCCGCTTATACGAGGGTTTCGTCTAAGTTTAGGGTATCGGGTCGGATATCAACAAATACGGGAACTGCTCCCCTGAGAACAAAAGCGTTAGCTGTGGAAACGAAAGTATAACTGGGCATAATCACTTCGTCTCCCGGTTCTAAATCGGCTAAAATAGCCGACATTTCCAGGGCTGCTGTACAAGAGTGGGTGAGTAAGGCTTTGTGGCAATTCGTTTGCGCTTCTAGCCATTGATGGCATTTTTTGGTATAGTTCCCGTCCCCAGCCAATTGTCCAGCGTGGTGAGCTTGGCTAATATACCAAAGCTCTTTACCTGTCATATAGGGTTTATTGAAAGGGATTTTATTCATGGGTTTTAATTTTTGGCAGGTTATTTTAAATTGCGAAGTTAAAACTTAATAAGTTAGGTGGAGTTTTATATAGTTTAACTTAATCATGTAAATTGTCTAACCAATTTCGTAGATCTTCCACAGTAGCGAAATCAAATATTGCTTCTGCTAATACTTCAATTACCTCTAGATTTAAACTTTTAACCCGGGTTTCTAATTCCATATCAATATTTCCTACTTTCCTCTTGATTTGACGGACAATTAAATCTTTTTCCTTGGTAATTGCTTCTTGACGACCTTGCTGAATACCTTGTTCAATCCCTTGCTGAATACCTTGTTCAATCCCTTGTTCCATCCAACTAGTAACTATCTGCATAACTTCCTCCTTTTCCGCTGCTATTAATGAACCTATTTCTGCTGCAAATTTCTCTTCTTCTATTTTATTCAGTCGCAAATATGTATCAATAAATCCTGATATCAATTGCATTTTTGCCGGATTTAATTTTAAAGTTACTAACAACCTTAAACACTCTGCTTTCACCTTTGGTCTATCCGCTGGTGCTATATTCATTTTCGACATTAAAGCAGATGCAACTGGATTTTGACTATTTAAAAAGTCTCTCCAATTTAGCTGATTTAGTTGGATGACTTGATAATTAAATTTTAGCACTTCCAAATCAGGAAAGTTGATTTGATAGTTATTTGTGGCTAAGGTTTTGGGAGAAGAATATGAAAAAATGACTATGGGATAAATTGGTAAGTCAAATTTTTCGTGTAATCTGGAAAAATAACGGAACATTCTTTGATTAAATTTCGATTTTGCTCCTGATTCGGCTTCAATGTGAACGAGAAAGTAAGAAGGTTCACCGAGAAATTTG
>NZ_LJOU01000156.1:0-8226 GCF_001672085.1 Anabaena sp. AL93
GATTTTGAGTTGTGTCCTGCTTTAGAGTAGGTTGCTTTTCTAGGCTCTGTTTCACCGTAGGAACTCCCCGTTAACGCCAAGTGTCACCCCACAACTGATGTCTGATTGCGTCTTCCAGCTTCGACCTCCCGATACCGAGTCGGGTCATCGTGGGCAGATAGGGAGTCATACCTGAGTCTGGTAGATGGGACTTACACCCATATCCGACCGAGAGTTCAACCTCTTTCCATGATTGGATTAGGTTGGTTGGCTTATGTACGGACTGATTACCGTGATTCAGCTAACAACGAATCGCACCCGCTCCCTTTATGATTTTTTGGAATAAATATGGCATAAATCCTTGTTATGATTGGGTTTGAGGCTTTAATATACTCAAAAATCAGCGATCGCCACCCCTACTTATTCTCATTCTTAGAAGAACTCGCAGAAACAATAGTAACAGTAGTAGTGTATTTACCATCCTTACCCACCCAAGACTTAATCTTTCTAACATAACCATCTTTAGGACTTCTAACAATAGGAATATCTGCTAATTTATCCTCAATAGCTGATAGTGAAATTCCTAATTGTGCCAACTGGTAATCCTTATTTCTCACAGCTTTATCATACTGTAAACGAGAACGTTCAAAATCTTGTCTAGCTGGCATCACCGTACCATTTCGGGTTTTTTGTACGCTAAGAGATTTTCAAGCGTCTGAAACGACGATTTTTCGTGAAAGTTTAACTCGTTGGATATTAGCAGCAGTGCCTTTTGATTTACCATCCCAAATAGCCAAACCGTAATCAGCAATACTGCACATTTGTTTATGATATTATCAAGGAGTAGGGAATTCATAATAAATTCCAAAACAGGGACAAACATGACAGAAGCAACAGCGAACTATGATCAAACATGGAAAGAAGCCATAGGACAATATTTTGAATCATTTTTACAATTCTTTTATCCAAAAATATACGAACAAATTGACTGGAGTAAACCCCCTATTTCTTTAGATAAAGAACTAGAACAAATTACTGCATCTAGTCAAACAAAAAAACGTTATGCGGATAAATTGTTTCAAGTCTGGTTATTGAATAATGAAATAATTTGGATTTTGATTCATATAGAAGTCCAAAGTCAATATGATAAACAGTTTCCTCAAAGAATGTTTATCTATAATTATCGTTCATTTGATTTATTTAATAAACCAGTAATAAGTTTAGCAATATTAGGAGATGAAAACACAAGTTGGCGACCAAATAGTTATGAATACGGTTTAGGGGATAGTGAAGTTAAAATCAAATTCAGTATAGTGAAACTGCTAGACTATCAATGGGAAGAACTAGCTGCAAGTAACAATCTGTTTGCTATAATAGTAATGGCACATCTGAAAACCAAAGTCACTACTAAGGACTTAACGCAAAGAGAACAATGGAAATGGAACTTAGTCAGACCATTGTATCAAAAAGGCTTAACTAAATTTGACATTATTAATTTAGTGAAGTTCATTGATAAAATGATGACGTTACCACCACCATTGCAATTAGAGTTTAACCATAAATTAGAACAGTATGAAAAGGAGTTAAATATGCCTTTCCTCAGCACTATTGAAGAACTTGCAGAAGAAAGAGGCCAAGTAAAAGGTGCTAAAAAAACCTGCCAAAACAATATTATCAAAATTCTCTCCAAGAGATTTGATCATGTTACAGAATTGATGAGTAATTCTATCACAAAAATTGATGATATGCTTATTCTGGAAAATTTACTTTTGTCAAGTATTAGTGTTCCCTCATTGGAGGAATTTCAAAAGTTAATTGATGCAGAATTACAGCAAAATCAATGATATTATATCCCTGATTTCTTCTATTATGAGGAAGTCAGGGATAATCATAACAGACTACTAATATTCAAAATCAACTTGAGCAATCCATTTATTATCAGTTCTGGGGGATTGTTGATAAATGCCAATACCAGTGGTAAATAATTGTCCAATCATGATACAATCCTCTATATTATTGAACATTAAGCAATAGCATTACCGATAATCAATAACGCTATTGTGTTTGCTATTTGTTATTGCTGGTTTCAATCCTCAATCACCTTAATAGGTAATTGTCACCTGTATTTTCCAGCATTATCCAATTTCCCCATGAATCAACTCAACAACAGATTCAGCGAGTAACCCCCTCACCTTAATCTCCAGTGGAAATCTGCGGACTCGTTTTGATTGTCGGGGTGTACCGTCGTCTCCCCCGAAATACCCATTATTAGCAATTACCCAATCTCTAAATCTGGGGAATTCCAATTGTTTCAAACCAATGTAAGTGATAAAACTGGTGAATCCAGAACTTTCATCGGTGGATTCTGTCCAATGAAACTTGTTTGAATAAGTACCCACAATGGTAATGCGATTCCTACGGAGCGCTTCGCTATCGCTAAGTTCCACCACCTGATAATTCCCATGTGGACTAACTTGTAAAACCTTACCTTCAATACCCGCAAAATTGATTTTATTCATCATTAAATCTCAAAAACACCAAGACTAAAAAGCGATAGCATCAATGATTTTTGTAATCTTCATTTCACTATATAAAGCTTGATTTTATTAGTGATTATGTTAAAATCAAACAATGGCTAGATTCAGTTAATAGATGATGAAGTGATGGGAATAGATTAACTCATGCCTATTCCCTTTTTCATTAATCCTGTTCTGAATAACTGTCAAACCAAATTATTTCATTATCAGAAAACTCAATCATCCTAGCCAAGCCGTCTTCACAGCTAACAATTAACTTACCTGAATCTGAAATATCAACAACTCCAGTAATTCGGGGTTCATTCAATAGTATATTTAATTGCTCAACAGTGAGTTCAATTGATTTTAAAGGGTTGATTCCTGTACGTTTAACGAATGCAGTGGTCATGATATTAACTAACAACAACACAACCCCAAAGCGATAGCATTAGCATCCTTAACATATTTTTATTAACTAAATTAAATTTATAGACCATGACACCAGAAGAAGTTTTAAGTCAAATAACCGATGGAATTTGGGTAAACAAGGGTGGGTTAAGAGTCCCCACAGAAGTTGTGCAAGCTTTGTCAAATAAAGAGGATTGGTTTGATTCAATTCAACCAGTAGTTTACTCGCAAGATAATTTACCTTCACTAAAAGCGATTATTAATTACTTTTCTAAATCAGAATTAGACGATGAAGTTGGCTATGCTTCTGCGGAAATCCTACAATCTTGTTATGGTGTCAACAAAGTTTTCAACTCTAAAGTACACGGTAATCCAAGTGCTGTTGGACAACAAAAACTGGATACCATTGGACAACGCCCAGCGAATATCGAAACTTATAAAGCGTCCGTAGAAGTTAATAATATATTGATTAATTGGAAGAATATTAATAGTAGTGGTTATGATAACGATGATTCAGTTTATGACAGAATTAAATCTGTAGAACAAGTAAATAAAGATTGGTTTTCTCAACAAATTGAAGATTTAAAAACATTAATGCTCAATGCTTATGATAGTTTATTATCCCAATTTGATGAACAAGAAGACCCTGTACCACAGGAAGTAAGGAATCACTTTGTGGCAATTAGGGAGAAAACAGAGCAGGAATTTCCATCGGCGATAGCGAAGCGCTGCTGCAAGCAGTTCGCTGATTTCCCCCAGGACAATCTCAAAATTGTCAATATATTTCAAGGACTCCTAGATAAAGTCAAAGAAGAACTTGCGGATGCTTTACAAAAAATCAAAGAATTGGTTTTAGGTAAAGATGAATCCAAGGCAGCGAGGGCAGAAGCGAGACAAGAACACAAGGATAAATCAGGACTGTTGAAGTTTCTGAAAAGCAAGATTGTTAATCCAACAATTAACGGTATCAAAAAACTATTTAGAAAAGCCGGGAAATTGTTATCTAATAAAGAAGAAAATAACTATAAAGAATATTCGCTTAAATCCCAATTTGGGAATATTTCTAGTGCTTATGGTGCAATTGTTCCTGTAGATATACCGACAACGATAAACGCCATTGAAGTATTGAAAAAGATTACCGAAAGTATTCTGACAACATTTATTTTAAAGGGAGTGCAATTACCGGGAGTTTTCGTTGAAGCGTTAAAAAATACTACGATTTCTATAATCTTAAAAAGATTAGATATTCCCGGAGGTGAAGCAATTCGTTATATTACTGGGGGATTACTAAGAACAGTCAAAGACTTATTACCAGCAGTTTTCAATAATACCGGAATGTTTGCCGGGGCATGGGGTTTATTAACAGCTTGCGCTCCTTATATTTTAGCAGCAGCAATACTGGTGATTATTGCTATCAAAATGGCTAAAAGAAATCAACTCGGTGATTTTATCTTGATACTGGGATTATTGGCATCGCAAACAGAACCCGATATCTGTTGTGCCAGGGTAATTGGTGACGAGAAAATGGAGGATATACAAACATTGAAAGAGGGATTTATTACCGAAACCAATAAGAATTATGACTTTATTTATGCTTTGACATTTAAAAATGAACAGATTGCTAGAAGCATGGACATATCCAATGAAACTCCGGTAATTATTCCTGAAGAAGCCGCTATCACAATTAACGCAGGATTATCAAGTTTAGAATACATGGATTTTTAATTATGACAATAACATTCACAAACACCCGCTATATCGAAGATGGTTCGGTAGGTTCAATCGCCACCGTTGCTGAATGGTCAGTGTGGAATTGTACTGAAAATAAATGGTCAAATGCACCTAAAGTAGTATTACGAAATATATTATTAGCAGGATTACATCCAAAATTAGATTTTTGTATTGGGGAAATAGAAACAACAGAAACCAGGGCATCAGCATTAAACGCATTTAAACCTAAAGGTTATCAAGCAGCATTCTTTCTGGATTTAGCCAGTGGTTCTAGAAATCATGGAAGATTCACATTCACTAATGAAAAAACCATCGGTAAAAAGTATTTTGGGGAAACAGCTAAAGACCAATGGAAACGTATAATTTACGGTAGCATTTTGCATACTGGTTGTAAGAAACTGGTATACAAACAAATGAAATATGTAGTAGTAGATGATGAAAATAAAGATTCAGATGGTAACGACTTAGATGATGCAGTCAATAATATTCATTGGGAGACTGGGGATAGTCACGCCAAAGCTAGTAAAGCACTGATGCAATTACTGGGACTGCCATTACAACAATTTAATCCCGATACTGGAGAAGATGAAGAACTTGAACCTGATGAAAATAAACCCTTACAATTTAGGGCAGCATTCAGAAACAACGATAATTTAGTAGAATGGATTGGTAAAGGAACTGTTGGTTATAACCCTAAACTCGACTCTTCTGAATTTGATTTAGTCATTCCCTTATCTTCACTCAAAGGTAATAAACCAGCGTTAGGTAATCACCAGGGTAAACTATTATTTGGTTTGGTGTTTGAGGGGGAATTACGTCGCGCTAAACCAGGATGGATGTTACTCCAGTGGTTCTCATTTGAAGTGCTGGAAAAAGATAAAATTATTGATAACCTACGGAAAAAGTGCGATCGCCTATCCCAAACCTATAATTCCATCACCGACTTAGGAATGTGAATTAAATAAGGTGCAAAAGTAGGGTGTGTTAGCGACAGCGTAACGCACCATTCCAGGTTACATCAGAATTGCAGGTTATTAAATTTGCGTTCCTAAGATTTCAAAACTCTGTTAACCCCATCTCCCCCGAAATTTTTCGCTCTCTCTCCTATATGGTAACTGATTTATATCATCGACATTGGAGGATTGAAGATTTAAAAAATATAGGCAGTACAAAATTCTGCTAGAACGCGTTGTTATGTTTTTCTTTACTTACGTTTTAGCATTGCCCAAATAGATGCAGCTACAATCATAAAACCACCCATCCAGCCGCTAAGGCTTAATGGTTCTGCCCTAGAACCAATCAACAAATGGACATTCCCTCTTGAAGAATTGGAATCTGCCCAAAAGGTACTCTCTGAGACAGGAGGAATTCCCTATCCACCAGAGATGATTGCATTAGCACACAAAGAACTAAATGAATTTATTCACATTCTTGAAGCAGAAGGAGTCAAAGTTCGTCGAGTCAACCCTGTAGATTTCTCTGCCCCCTTCTCCACACCAGCTTGGCAAGTAGAAAGTGGTTTTTGTGCCGCCAATCCTCGTGATGTTTTTTTGGTGATTGGCAATGAGATTATTGAAGCACCAATGGCAGATCGCAACCGCTATTTTGAAACTTGGGCGTATCGAAAGCTGCTCAAGGAATATTTTCAGGCAGGAGCTAAGTGGACCGCGGCACCGAAGCCACAATTATTGGACGCACAGTATGACTTAAATTTCCAGTTTCCTCAAACAGGAGAGCCGTCGCGCTTTGTCGTTGCAGAGTTTGAACCAACTTTTGATGCAGCAGATTTTGTGCGCTGCGGACGGGATATTTTTGGTCAAAAAAGTCATGTCACTAATAGGTTGGGCATAGAGTGGTTACAACGCCACCTGGAAGACGAATACCGTATTCACATTATTGAATCGCATTGTCCTATTTTTAATGTTTATTTTAATTATCGTTTCACAAGGGTGACATAGAGTGGTAAAACTTAGGAGACAATTATGACAAATGCCGACCTAATCTTAATCAACGACTGGTACGTAGTCGCAAAGATAGAAGATTGTAAACCAGGAAGTATCACCACAGCTAGTTTGTTGGGAGTTAAATTGGTACTATGGCGCAGTCATGAACAGAATTCACCCATACAGGTATGGCAAGACCACTGTCCCCACCGAGGTGTTGCTCTGTCTATGGGAGAAATTGCGAATAATACTTTGGTTTGTGCATATCACGGATGGAGATACAATCAAGCAGGTAAATGCGTACAGATCCCGGCTCACCCTGACATGATACCCCCAGCAAGTGCGATCGCCAAGACCTATCATTGCCAGGAACGCTACGGCTTAGTGTGGGTCTGTTTAGGGAGCCCTGTGAATGATATACCTTCATTACCCGAATGGGATGTGCAAGAAGGGCAGCATCAATTGGGATTACGATTGGTGCCATTTTTGCGAGTGCTGCGGCACTCATTTTCTGGTTGCTTCCATATCAAATTGCGGGAATTTATTTAAATATAAACAATCCAGAGAATATCGAAGCAATTAATACAGCAACTTCTTTTCTCGCTTTGTCGGGATTATTCCAAATTTTTTACAGTATTCAAATGATTACTGTTGGGGCTTTGATAGGGTTGCAAGATACGTTCGTTCCAGTGTTAATGAACTTAGTTGTCTGGGTTCTTGGCTTGGCAGGAAGCTATTTCATGGCAATCATTTTAGGTTGGGGAGGTATCGGTATCTGGTTAGGTATGGTTTTGAGTCCACTCCTATCTGGAGTCATTTTAATGGTTCGTTTTTATCAAATGATTGCCCATAAGATTGCCAATAGTAATAACGGGGAAGAGAGTCAAATTATACCCGTCGAAAAGGTGTTGAAATGCATATCTTAGGAATTTCAGCTTACTACCACGATAGCGCTGCCGCTATGGTTGTCGATGGCGAAATCGTTGCCGCAGCCCAGGAAGAACGTTTTTCAAGACGAAAGCACGATGCTAGTTTTCCTATTGGAGCGATCGCTTACTGTCTAAAACAAGCAGGAACCAAGTTACAATATATCGATCAAATTGTTTTTTACGACAAGCCATTAGTCAAGTTTGAGCGATTGTTGGAAACCTATTTAGCCCATGCGCCAAAAGGATTTAGCTCGTTTATCACAGCCATGCCAATCTGGCTAAAAGAAAAGCTTTACCTAAAAACAATCCTAAAAAAAGAATTGGCACTCTTGGGGGAGTGCAAAACTTCTCAATTGCCGCCTCTATTATTTACCTCACATCACCAAGCCCATGCGGCTTCTGCTTTTTTTCCCAGTCCTTTTGAGCGTGCTGCCGTTTTGTGCTTAGATGGTGTAGGAGAGTGGGCAACCACCAGGAGATTGCGGGAAGGCTGGGAGCCGCGTCTCTTTAGAGCGCGGGGGAAAGCCTACTCGTGCGGTTTTAACCGCTTCCAATATTCTCAACCATGATGCGGGTCATTAATATATCTTTCTATAGTATCAGCAGCAACGTTTCCAGCAGTTGAAAAGAAATAGCTGCTAGTCCAAAGTGACGGTAGCTTTTTTAATTCTGGGAACTCTTTTCTTAGGTAATTAGATGAGCGTCCTTTAAATGCTTTAA
>NZ_LJOU01000157.1:0-8097 GCF_001672085.1 Anabaena sp. AL93
AGTACAGTAATGTATGAAGCTGAGGGGTACTAATAGACCGAGGGCTTGACCTCTATTCAATTTGTTATTGTGATTTCTCTTTCTCAAATGCAGTCTTCAGGGTTATGAACACCCTCAGTTAGAATCTAAAATTATTCTTTAATTCTAAATTCTCAATTCTCAATTCTAAATTCTTTCCTGGTGTCTATGGCGCGGTGGAACCACACTGATCCCTTCCCGAACTCAGAGGTGAAACGCTGCTGCGGCGACGATAGTTTGGGGGTAGCCCCACGTGAAAATAGCTCGATGCCAGGTCTATTATTTAATACAACAATGCCTCCTCTATTTATTTAGTGGAGGTTTTGTTTTTTGCTAGATATGATATAGTTGATACAACTATCACTGTAGTTTTTTATGGCACAAGTTTTTCCTTGATTAGAACAAATTCATCAATTACGCCCGAAACCTACTGAGGGTGAGTTGCATTTACTTAAATTTTTATCGGAAAATTTGGATAATAATTATGAAATATATTTTCAACCTTTTCTGAATGGAGATCGTCCAGATATCATTCTTATGCGTCCCGATGCGGGAGTGATGATTTTTGAAGTAAAAGACTGGAATTTAGGCAATTATGACATCAATGAAAAAAAACATTGGTTTGTTACTCAAGATCGCAAAAAATGGTCAAAAATAAAATCTCCTATTGATCAAGTTCTCAGCTATAAGCAAAATCTTTATGATTTGCATATTGAAAATTTATTGGAAACAAGAATAAAAAATCCTAAAACTTGGGGAGTAGTAAGTTGTGCAGAAGGAGCATATTTATACTTATAAAGCTATTTTTATAGATGAAATACAAGATTATCAAGAAAAATGGGTAAAAATTATTCGTGAATGTTTTTTAGAGAATGCAGGTGAATTTGTTGTTTTTGGAGATGAAAAACAGAATGTATATCAACGCAGTATGGATAAGGATAAAAAACCATATACTGGCATTGGAGGAAGATGGAATAAATTAAAAGATACTTTTCGTTTATCCACTCATCTATCTAGTTTAGCAACAGCTTTTCAAACTAACTTTTTTGAGCAAAAATATGAAATTGAAACAATTAATACTGAAAATTCATTGAAATTAAATTTTAATTAACAAGAGCAAATTATTGAGTATATTCCAGTTACGAATTCTTCACCTGAATATATTTATAATATGTGTAATGAACGGGCAATTAAATATATGATTCATCCGAATGATATCTGTATTCAATCTTCTACCATAGAGATATTAAGAAGTATTAATTTATATGCAATGCAGTCACAGCAAATTAAAACAACAACAACTTTTGAAAGTTTAGAAACTTATTACTTAATTTTATTACAAATAATAGAAAATTTTAACATCGAAAATCAAGATTTAGAAGGGCAAAATAACATTATTAATGAAATTAGACAATACAAATTGAGGATTAGAGAACTCAAAAATATGTTTATTAATAATACTAATAATGACAATATAAATCAGGTAATAGTTAAAGTATTATGCTATAGTTTTCATATTAACCATCCAGTTGTAGAGCAAAAATTGACAGAGTATCTGAGAACGAAAAATATTACAAGAACTGAATATGATAGATGGGTTTCTCAAATAATGCCTATTTTAAAACAGGTATCTCGCAATAACGCAATTATGAATATATTAAAAAGAGAACTTGAAAAGATTAGAAAAAATAAAAAATGGAATTTTTGGATGAATAGTGGAAATATTAAATTTTCTACCATACATAGTTTTAAAGGATGGGAAGTTGATTCTTTATTTTTAATAATTGAAAGAGAATTTGACGACAATAATTTTACTACAGATGAACTAATATATACAGCCATTACTAGATGTCGTCGTAATCTTTTTATTCTTGATTTAGATCAATCACGGTATCTGGAATTTTTTAAATCTTTTAATCATTCTGTAATAAGATAGCAAGAAATATCTAATAATTTGTGAATACTCAAATACTCAATTTAAAAGAGGGTTTAAGTTCATCTGTTAATGATTTTATTCTCTATCACAACAGTTAAAATAGAGGAAGATTTGTATATAATTTTTTGTAAATATTAGTAAATTACGTATCATATATTAGTTTAAAATAATACTAATATATATTTGTTATTTGCTATTGTCCTCGTCCTGGTTTGCAGTCTGCGAAACCTAATGCTTCGGTATCTAGGAAACTAGCGATCGCCATTTCAATAATAGCTTCTACTGGATAGTCAATTTCAGCAGCACGGGCAATTAAAGCTGCTTTGATTTTTTCTGGTAAGCGTTCTAAGATAATTTTAGCGTCAGTAGCGGAAAGTTGCTCTAAAAGTTCTACTTGCATAATGTTACTGCTCACTTGGTATTTGAACGTTGTAAGGAGGTTCAGTAGCTCTGAGAATAATTGCTTCTAATTCCAATAATAGCCCAGGATTTTCCCAATGAGAAATTGCTTGTACTGCAATACGCACATCTTCGTCTCTATATTTATCTAGCCATGCCCATAAAAAAGCTTTGTGACCTCCACTGAAACGACTACGTAGATTTTGTGCTTTACCAATGTAAAGTAATCCTTCCGTTTTGTGTCTAATAGCGTAGATACCAGGACTTCGAGATATGTTATCAAACCTGCGGTTTAAGGGTTGACATTGCTCAAAGGAAGTAAAAGCTATTGCATCTAATATTACTTGAGCCTGAATTTTTAGATCAGATTCTTTTGCGGACATAAAAACAATCAGGGTAATTCCATAAGAATTATTCCACAGTTTAACGTTAGTCACGAAAAGAAAAAATGATAAAATCTTGTTTCAATTATCTTCAGTTTTTAGGGAATATGTGAGAAATTCTTCTAAAGTTGACAATCATCAAGTTTAGAAGAATCAGCCCTAGTTTGTTAATGCAATTTGAGGTAAAACCTGATTTAATTTACCACTACGATAGCCTTCTAAGTCTAAGGTGACATAGATAAATCCCCAGTTTTGAAATGCGGATACTAAAGTTGGTAAATCTGTAGTTGAGACAAAATCTTTAATTTTATCCGGTGATAATTCAATTCTGGCTGTATCACCTTCAGAACGGACTCGTAAATTTTGCCAACCTAAATTTCGTAAATAAATTTCGGCTCTACCGACTCGCTGTAATTTGGCAATGGTAATTTCTTCACCGTAGGGAAAGCGCGAACTTAAACAGGGTTGAGCGGGTTTGTCCCACCAAGGTAAACCTAATTGTTGGGAAATTTGCCGAACTTCGGCTTTGGTAACACCGATTTCTGCTAAAGGCGATCGCGCACCCCTTTCTTTTGCAGCTTGAATTCCGGGACGATAATCATGTAAATCATCGGCATTTACACCATCTACTACATAAGGATAACCCAACTCTAAGGCCAAGGGTTTGAGGGTGTCGTGTAATTCACTTTTGCAAAAATAACAACGATTGACTGGATTAGATGTGTAATTGGGATTGTCCATTTCCTGTGTTTGGACAACTTTATGAGAAATTCCGATGGTTGCGGCTTGAATTTTCGCGTCTTCTAATTCTTCTGGTAATAGAGAAGGAGAAACCGCAGTTACAGCCAATGCGCGATCGCCTAACACATCATAAGCAATCTTAGCCACCAATGTACTGTCAACTCCTCCCGAATAGGCTATTAAAGCCTGATCCATTTCTATAAATAACTCTTTTAACTGCTCTAGTTTTTCTGTCCAACTCATTCTACTAAAACCCCATAACGCCTAATCACTTCTATTTTAGTCATCGATTATTGACTTCATCATTTTCGGTTCTTCCGTACCTGTTATGCCAGATATGAGTTTATTTACCCCATAACCCATATAAATAAAGGGTTTCATTGTTTTTAATACCAAATTTGTAGTTATTCACTCCCCCCCCCTCTAAAATTATCGAAACCCTTGATCTCTCGTTAAAGATAGGGGGGGAGTGTGAACAGTTACCAGAAATTTCTCCCATGAAAATACCATTTTTACCAAAACGCCGTACATTTTTCAACCGATTTGCTCAATATTCATTGCTCAGTAAACCAAAAAGTTTTTCCCAAAGAGCGATTTTTACGGAATGCTAACGCTATTGCTACAGACGAAGCAGGCATCAACAACAAAATACGATAGACATTTATGTGATATAAAATACTAAATACATAAGAAATAGTTATAGTAATTTGCACTGGGTCAAAATATGAAATGATGAATGTAGTGTGTAGCATATTGGTTGAAAAAATTGACTGTTTCATCTCTAACAAAAGCCACGCAGGGCGAATCTACAGAAGAACTCGTTTTAACCGACTCAGAAACCCAAGACGCAGGTTATTCAGTGTTTAGTAGAAAATTTTTCGATTGAAACGCAAGGAGCCTGTGACCAACAAACTTTATTCGAGATTCTGGTTAAAGCAGCCAGCACTGGAGACAGTATTGAAAACACAGCTAAATTGTTAAAAAATATTCCGACAGCTAATGATATTAGATATCATCTCAATAAAATTAATAATTTTGAGGAATTAGAAGCGCAAATAAATCAAGCATTAAAAAGTCGAATTCCTTTAGGATTAAAAAAGGGGTGTTTAAAAATAGCGATTGATTTAAATTTAATTTGTTATTATGGTAAACCAACACCGTCAGAATTACCCTACATATATCGAAGTGAAGCTAAATCTGGTACTAATTCATTTTACGCCTATGCCACTTTATACGTTATTAGTAATAATAAGCGTGTAACTCTGGCAATAAGAGGTGTTCGCCAATTAGATACTAGTGTGGCTTTAATTACTTATTTATTAGCAGAACTTGAACCCCTCAAAATAAATGTAAAAAAACTCTACTTGGATAGAGGATTTTTTAATACTCCTGTAATTAGATGGTTACAGGCATTAGATATCCCCTTTCTTATGCCTGCTATCAAGACTGGAAAAAAAGGAGGAATCAAACAATTTCTCAAGGGTAAAAAAAGTTATAAAACTACCTATACCATTACAAGAGACAAAGATGATTTCGTCACATTTGATTTATGGATTGTCTGTAAATATAGAAAGGGAAAGCATAAAAAGCATGGAGTTCAATACTTTGTTTATCTTGCTTATAAGGTCAAAACAAATTTAAATTATATCTATCAAGATTATCGAAAAAGATTTGGCATTGAAACTAGTTATCGTCTGAAAAATATTTGTCGAATTAAGACGAATAACAAAAATCCAGTTTTGAGATTACTATTCATTGGAATATCCTTTCTTCTAGTTAATATCTGGGTGAATCTACTATGGCTCAAAATCAGCCGTAAAAGGAAGGGTAGTCGATTAATTTATCGCACACTTTTCACACTCAAACAGATGTTAGCTTTTTTATCTCAAGCCCTACAGAGGAAATATCAAGTCGTTGAAAGCATTTATATTCCATCCGGTTAGCGTCAAGAAATTATTACCCAGCCAATCATAAGTAATTGTTATCTATATGATATCTACTGGTTAGAACACTGGGAATTAAAAAGTATTTTATATTACTGATTGTTTGATGATAGCATCAGTGTTTTATAGGAATCGCTTTTTGGGAAAAACTTTTTGGTTTACTGTTGCTGGGATTGTTTGCTCTATCTACACCCATAACAGGTATTTTATTTGATATAACCTAAAGCCATAGCACCATAACCAATTAAACTACTACCTAAAACTAGCCAAGCAGCATTGATGCGGTAGCGAGTAATCAAAACTGTGGAGATGAGTGCGATCGCTATCCCCAAAATATCTACATAGGGTGGTTTTGCTATTTTTAAAGTAGCTATTCCCAGTTGCAAGGCAGCTACTACCATCAGTGCTACAGCACTGGCATTCACAGCATCTAAAAATGATCTTGTCCAAGCAGAATTGCGTAAACGGGGAATAACCGGATTTAAGGCAGCAACGAAGAGAAAAGATGGTAGGAAAATGCCAATGGTAGCTACTATCGCACCAGGTACACCAGCTAAGACATAACCGATAAAGGTGGCAGTAGACAGCACTGGACCAGGGGTAAATTGACCAATAGCGATCGCATCTAGTAACTGCTGTTGTGTTAACCAGCCATATTCTTGAACTAATCCCCCTTGCAAAAATGCAATTAACACATAGCCACCACCAAACAAAACACTACCAACTTTCAGAAAAAACCAACCTAATTGCCATAAAGGAATAGATGTACCTGCCATAGCACTAATTGTAGATGTTGTCTGTAAAGTTGCGCCTGTAGTTAAGACAGCAATCAATAAGTTAGGTTTATTTCCTGGTGGTTTGTCTTGATTTCTAGGATGTAACCAAATCATACCTAGTAATCCCCCAAACAATAAGGCAATTACTTCATTCACTTGCCGAATTAATATCAATAGTCCTACAGCTGTAGCAATAATCAGTAATTGATGGTTTTTAACCGCTTTTTTTGCTAACCCCCAGAGGGCATTGACAATAACCGCTAAAACAGCAGGTTTGATACCATAAAGTAAAGGTGCAATTTGAGGTAGACTACCATAATTAACATAAATCCAGGCAAATATACCTGTTATTAAAACCGCAGGTAATATAAAACAAACACCTGAGACAATCAACCCTGCCCATCCTGCATAAATATATCCCACATGAATTGCCATTTCAGTGGAATTGGGACCAGGAATCAAATTGGTTGCACCTAATAAATCGAGAAAATGGTCTTGTGTCAACCACCGACGACGCTTCACCACTTCATCTTCAATCATGGCAATATGGGCAACTGGTCCACCAAAGCCAATAACACCTAGTTTAAAAAAGAGTGTAGCTATTTCACCCAACCGACTAAATAATAAGTTGTACTGCCTAACTTGCATAATCTATACTCCGCAAGGGGGTCAGGGGAAACGCATCTAAATTATTATCTTGATAAAATACTATATTAGTGCATCAATATGGAAAAATATGTCATTTCATTCAAAATCTGATAAATTCCTTTATTAGTATCCTAAAAATTTAATAAATTTAGAGTAATTATTTATTTTTGATGATGGATTTATTTTGTTAAGTTCTATATATTAATAGCTATATTTTTTGACATCAAAAATCTAGATTCTATTGTAGAATCAACAGAAAAATAAATTGTTTATATTTATGTTTGTCTATATTTTATGATTTTTATCAGATACATTCTAAAATCTTTTCTAAATATTCATCATCCCATCCTGCACAAAAACGCTTACTTTTAGTTCCTAGTTTTTGGCTTTTTTCTTTTCCTAAAAGATTAACTGCTATATGACGGAGAACTGCAAAGTTTTGTGGTGCGTTATCCTTTCTTATCCGACAATCATCTTCTCTAAAAGCTACATCCAAAACCCAATGTAATGAGTTTTCTATACCCCAATGACTGTGGACTGATTGTCCTAATAATTCGGCATTATTCGTCAAGCTACTAATATAATAACGGGTTTTAAATTGAGTTTTTCCATTGAGTTGTCGTATATATTCTACCATTCCTACACTTTGAAGATTTAGCCATTTATTGTCTGGATCTATTCTTTATTTTATGTCTGATAGCATGAGATAATGACGGATTTCTTCTCCTCCATGCTCGTCTTCTTTTGTGCTGAATTCACTATATTTGAATCCCTCAAATCCTTTGTTTATAGCCTCTTTGAATGCTCTCAACTCTTGTGTCTTCTAAATCTTTAAAGTGATCTGCGATTGTGATTTTTGGTGGTAACTTCATTTCTAGATTTTCTCTCCTTGTTTTCAACGTTCCATATGGCTAACGCCACGCAACGCTTACGCAATGACATTGTGTAATTAATTCTGTCTCACTACTTATCCCACTCTGACCGAAGAGGGATAAATAAATTGGGATTTATTGGTTCATACATTAAATTGGTATTTTGTCAATAAAATTTAGACGTATTTCCGCTAAAACAACGCACACCTAGTGGAAAGGGAGTAGAGAAAGTGGGTTACTTACAGCGAATTAGTTAAATTGATGTATGGTGCTGATAATTTCAGGAGAGTGTAGTAGTTCGTCAAATTTATTTTGACGGGTAATGATCGGAAAAAACTTCTGTTCTTCCCTCCCCTACCTCTCCTACTCAGTTCTTAACCG
>NZ_LJOU01000158.1:0-8051 GCF_001672085.1 Anabaena sp. AL93
CCCCCTCATCGCTTGCGGGGAGGGGGTTGGGGGTGGGGTTCTTGTACCTCATAACATGGGGAAGTGCTGTAGAAAAATCACAATAGGAAGATTATGATGAGCGATCGTGACTATACCTTAATTATTGACAAAAGTGGTAGTATGTCCACACCCGACCAAGTGGGCGGGAGAACTAGATGGCAGATAGCCCAAGAATCTACCATTGCTTTAGCCAGAAAGTGCGAAGAATTTGATCCAGACGGCATTACAGTTTACGTTTTTTCCGGCAGATTTAAACGTTATGAGAACGTGACTGCTGCCAAAGTAGCCCAAATATTTCAAGAAAATGATCCAGCAGGGACAACTAACTTAGGAAGTGTACTTCAAGATGCCTTGAATAGCTACTTTCAACGCAAAGCTGCTGGTACTACCAAACCTAATGGAGAAACCATTTTAGTCATTACCGACGGTGAACCAGATGATCGCAAAGCTGTATTTGAAATTATCATCAGTGCGACTCGACAAATGGAAAAAGATGAAGAATTAGCAATTTCCATGATTCAAGTCGGTGCAGATCCTCAAGCTACCAAATTTCTTAAAGCCTTAGATGATCAATTACAAAGTGTTGGTGCTAAATTCGATATTTGTGATACCGTAACTTTAGATGATTTAGAAGACATGAGTTTGGCTGACGTTTTAATGAACGCCATCACTGATTAATTAACAAAAATTCCTCAAATCTGGAGAGTTTAGTCATGCTAGAAAACCGTGATTACACCTTAATTATTGATAAAAGCGGTAGCATGGCTACCCCAGATCAAAAAGGTGGGAGAACTAGATGGGCAACAGCACAAGAATCTACTTTGGCCTTAGCCAGTAAATGTGAACAATTTGATCCAGATGGCATTACTATTTATTTGTTTTCTGGAAAATTCAAACGTTATGAAAATGTCACATCTGCCAAAGTAACACAAATTTTCACAGAAAATGATCCTTCTGGAACAACAGATTTAGCTGGGGTTTTGAAACACGCTACCGATGATTATCTGCAACGCAAAGCCTCCGGTACAACTAAACCCAATGGAGAAACAATTTTAGTAGTTACTGACGGTGAACCAGATGATCGTAAAGCCGTCATGAAGGTAATTATTGAAGTTTCTCGACGTTTGGATAGAGATGAAGAATTAGCTATTTCTTTTATCCAAGTCGGTAATGATGCTCAAGCTACCCGCTTTTTGAAAATATTGGATGATGAACTACAAAGTGCAGGTGCTAAGTTTGATATTTGCGACACCGTTACAATGGATGATATGGAAGATATGAGTTTATCAGAAGTTTTGCTCAATGCCATTAATGACTAGCACCGTCGTGAATTAAAAATTACAAAAGTAGATCCCCCACTTTTGACATCAATTCATAATTTGTTGATAAGATAAAAAAAGAAGTTGGGGATCTTATCTCTTTTAGGAATTATAAATATGGATTCCATTGACAAGCTATTAGCTGAACTCAAAACTGAATATACAGAACCAAAAACAACACCACCACAAAATAATTTAACCCCAGTTAAATTGATTTCACCGACCATAAAATCAGATATATTCATAGATAATTTGTTATCAGAAGTCCAAGCTGATTTGGCGGAAAATAAAACTGAATATATCCAATCCAACCCGACAAAACCACAAAATAGATTATCTCCTATTCAATTTGTTCATTCACCTGATCCTAAATCAGATGTATTTGTCAACAACTTATTAGCAGATGTACAAGCTGATATTTTGGCAAAAGATGCGGCGATCGCACTGCAAAAACAAGAAGAATTAACACAGGAGAAAATTCGTCAAGAAAAACTTCAAGTTAAACAAAAAGCAGCTTTACAAAAATCTGCTGAACAATGGTTAGATCAATTAGATCCATTGTCATCAGAAGGAATATGGTTTGAAAAATTTGCTGAAGGTTATCCTAATAAATTATTAGCCGCAATTGATTATTTGCAAACTAATTCCTAAATCTCAATTTAACACTAATTTTTAATCAAAAATTCAATCTTTTGCCCTAAATATGGGGGTAGGCACGGGGCGCTACCCCTACGTAAATGATTAATTGCCCATTCGTGTATTGCTTAAAATGGTATTTGGTCAGTAACAGTGAGGTTTGTTTCTCCTGGTATTGACTCTACTTTTGTTTCCTCTGGCGTTGATTCTACTTTTATTTCCCATCCTCTTGATTCTACAGCAGTTCGGGATGCAGGATATGGAAATAAACTTTTAAATCCAGCTAACCGTTCTTTTAATGCTTCTGGTGCAGTATTCCAAAGACTTTCATAATAGAAAAAAGCTACACCCAGTCCCCGTTGTTGGGCGGCACGGACTTGAGATTGAATCTGTTGCATTGATACGGATTTAGTTCTTAACCCTGCCATAACACCGATTCCCGCAGGAATTTTTTGTTTTACTTCTTCCATTTCTGGACGGGAAAGCTTGCCAATAAAATGATCTAAATTTTCCTTATAAACTTGCACAATTAACTCATCTACTATGTCTAATCGTACCCAGTTCAACCAATCTTGGAGTTGAAATTTATAGGCATGATTATAGTAATTAGGTGAGACGGAGAAAATCATTTTCGGTTTGATCTGTTTAACTGTTTGATTCAGTCTCACCATAAATTCTGTAATTTTATTTGCCCGCCAATTTACCCATTCTGGGTTTTGAGGATCACTTGGTGGCGTTTTTTTGGTTTCTTGTTGATATAAGGCAACTGTATATTTATCGTAGCCAAATTCCGAAGGTAAACTTGTATGATCATCAAACTGAATACCATCAATATTATATTTTTGAGTAAGTTCTACTAGAAGATCACTAATAAACTGTTGAACTTGGGGATGGAATGGATTTAACCATGAAACCTCTCCGCCGGCACTAATAGATGTTTGAGTCCCATCTTTTTTGCGTGTTAACCATTCTGGTTTATTCATGGCTAATTCTGAACTGGGAGGAGTCATAAACCCAAATTCAAACCAAGGAATTACTAGTAAATTTTGCCGATGGGCCTTATCAATTAAATCGGCAAGAATATCATGTCCATCTAAGCCTTGAAATACAAATGGTTGGATTTCTAGACGTTTGGCGACTTGACTAGGATACATGACATAACCAGAGTTCCAAACTACGGGATAGATAGTGTTAAAATTGAGTTGTTGCAGTTGTGTGACTGCTTCCTGAACTTTAGTCCTATCTTTAAGAATATCAAGATCATTATTTGTCATCCATACACCACGAATTTCTTGACGTGATGTTTGGGCTGTTACAGGTGTGAAGGTGTTTCCCCATAAAACTATGAGTAAGGAAATTAAAAACAAAGGCAGAAATAACTTTTTAAGTATTTCCCGAAAACCAAATGGATAAAAATTGAATCTCATTTTAATTTGAAACTATGGCAATGATATAATGGAAGTCGGGAGTTAAAAATATTTTATTGGTTGACAATGAATTATATCTCAATCTGGTTCAGTTAAACATAAAGTTTCTGGTTTATTGCTATGAATCAGGATGCAGAAGATTGCGTCTAACCAGACTGGCGACAACTGTAGCTAATTCTACTGGTTCAATGGGTTTGGGCAAATGTAATTGAAATCCTGCTTGTATGGCTTGCATCCTGTCCTCTACCCTAGCATAAGCTGTCAATGCGGCTGCGGGAATATCTCTGCCCTTTTCAGGGGATAAAGATCGCACTTTACGAATTAATGAATAACCGTTTTCCCCTGGCATCCCAATATCACTAATCAAAACATCCGGTGTCCACAGGGTAAGCATTTCCAAAGCTTCTTGGGCTGATGATACTGCTGTAACTTCCGCTTGGCATTCTTGTAGAACTGTAGCAATAAATTCACGGCTATCAACTTCGTCATCTATAACTAATACTTTTACGCCGTTTAGTATGGGTAAAGATGTGGGAGAAGCTAAAAAAATCGAGTCGGATTTTGCTGCTTTTTGCCGATACTTTTGCGCCTGTGTACTGTAACTTTCTTCCATCAGTGGCAGTTTGATTGTAAATGTTGATCCTTTGTTTTCCCCTAAACTTTCTACATGAACAGTACCACCATGCATTTCTGTTAAATGGCGCACAAGTGATAATCCTAATCCCAGTCCACTATAGGATCTAGTGCTGGAACTATCAGCTTGACGAAAACGATCAAAGACATGGGGCAGAAAATCAGCAGTAATGCCAATTCCATTGTCAATTACTTGAATTTGAGCATATTTTCTGGGTTGATCATGATCATTTGACAAATTTGCGGTGCTAATAGCCACTTTATTCAGCCTAATTTCGACGTTACCGCCTTGAGGTGTGAACTTGATGGCATTGGTTAACAAATTCCAGATTACCTGTTGCAAGCGATCGCTATCACCGGATACCATCACAGCAGAGGTTGAATCTGGCAATTCTCCATCATGGGGATCAAAGTGCAAATTAATTTCCTTTGCTTGGGCTGCAAGGGAGACAGTTTCTATAGCTGAATTAATAATAGGAACTAAATTGCAATTTCGAGGATTAAACTTTAACTTACCTCTAATGATGCGGGATATATCCAACAAATCATCAATTAACTGATTTTGGATTTTCGCATTGCGTTCAATGGTTTCTAGTCCTTGGGCTACCTGATCTTCTGTAAATTTACGAGTTCTGAGCAAATGAGACCAACCGACTATAGCATTGAGAGGCGATCGCAATTCATGGGACAAAACCGCCAGAAACTCATCCTTCATCTGGTTAGCTTTCTGTAACTGCTCAGTTTGTGTTTGTAAAGAAGTGATCAAATTAGTGCGATCTTTTTCTGCTTGTTTCCGCTCCGTAATATCCAAAAATGCCCCGATACATCCTCTCGGTTTCCCATCTTCATCAAATAACGGAGCGACATATTCCAGCAAATTCACAATTGTGCCATCATCATGGACAACATCAACCTCAAAATCTGAAATTTCCACACCATGAGCCGCACAATATTGCATGGGTAGTTCTTTTGCAGTCAGTTCTTTACCCTCATGGAAAAGTTTAAATTTTGTCGGTCTTTCTGCTATAGGTCCAGTCAAGGACGCATTTTCACCAGACTGCATCCTCAGTGACTTGGCAAAAGCTGGATTCATTGTAATAGTTTGGCATTCTCGATTTTTCGCTATGCCAATACCAATCGGAATCATATCGAACAAAGTTTGTAACTCATTGACTCGTCGCCGTAATTTTTGGTTAAGGTTGAGAATTTTTTTCTTACTTTTCTGAAGTTCCTTGAGTGCGGCTTCCCGTTCACTTAAATCCAGGATAAAAGCTGTTGACCTCTCCCGTTTTTCCCCCTTGAGGGCAAAACCAACTAACACAGGAATACGACTACCATCTTTGCGAATATATTCCTTTTGATATGGTGTACAACCACCATCTGCACTAGAATGAGATTCAGCGATCGCTTGTTCATTTAAATATAAAAATTCCGGTGCTGTCAGATGTCGCCAATCTAAATTACCAGCGAGTAAATCTTCCCTTGTATAACCAGTAATTCTCAAAAATTCGTCGTTTGCCTGGTGGATGCCACCATAAATATCACCAGAAACAATACCAATAATGTTAGCATTGACAAAAGTTTGCAGATTCTCATCCTTAATTTTCAATGCCTCTTCAGCACGACGATTTTTACAACTGAGGCGCTCAATTACTATCGCACTTTGCCAAATTAAAATAATAAAAACTATAATTACAACAAACTCAAGAAGGGAAATAGCAAAAGCATAATTATATAACTTCGCTAATTCACCATTAAGTATTAACCAACCCACCACAAAAAGGACAATTAGTGCTGGCAATAACAAACACACAGCTATCACACCACCATAACCATAATTAGTTCTTACCCGCATTAACCACTGTCGATAACTCGCCCACAGAATCCCCATCACCACTACCATAAATTTTCAATAAGTTGACCGCAATGTTATTTTATGTTTTTAATATTACTTCGATTACTTCCTGTTGGAGAAATTTTTAATTTCACCATCAGCACAAAAACCCAAATCATGATAGAAAACAATTATGATTAAAAAATCTATCTGAGGGAATATTTTATAATTTGTGTTTGTATGATATTTAACTCCATGTTGTTAAAAAAATGTAGGTTGGGTTGACCCAAGGAAACCCAACAAAATTCTGAATCAAGTTGAGTCAAGATTCCTCCTGACTCCTAACCTTAGTCTAGTAGTTCGTCAAATTTATTTTGACGGGTAATGATCGGAAAAAACTTCTGTTCTTCCCTCCCCTGCCCCCCCTGCCTCTCTTCTCCCCCTGCTTGCCTTCACCCGTCATTTTCGGGTTGACAGACTACTAGTCACCATTTCCAAACCGCTTGATTAGATCTTCAGGACGGAGATTAGAAATAAATTCGCGGAATGCTTCCTGTTCAGCTTCATCAGCATCACGATCTACAGGAATAGACGCATCAGCCACTACTTCTTCCATCACCCAAATGGGAGTATTTGTACGGAGTGCAATAGCGATCGCATCACTCGGACGAGCATCAATTTCTTTTTTGACATCGCCTTGCTGAAGAATCAACGCCGCATAAAAAGTATCTTTTTGCAAGGTATGAATAATAACTTTATCCAAAGTCATATTCCATGTTTCCAGCATATTCACAATCAAATCGTGGGTTAAAGGTCGAGGCGGCTTTTGATTTTCCATTGCCCCCATAATTGCTCTGGCCTGTTCTTGACCTATATAAATAGGCAAAGCGCGACGATCTGAACCATCCTTCAAAAGTACAATTGGGCTGCGGGTGATTGCATCTAATGCTATACCAGCGACTTTCATTTCTATCATTGGTTCAGCCTCTAAAGTTCCTTAATCGCCTGGAAATTTGTAACAGATAATACACTCTTCATCAAATTAAAAATTAAGAATTAAAAATTAAAAAAAGCAGCCTAAACAAGCTTTTTAGGAATTTTTAATGGTTATTTGACTGTTGCTGTGGTGTACTAACAATTAGGTATAAATAAACTAATTTCACACCATCTTAACAACTAATTTATTTATCCTTCATATTTTATCCTTCTTTAATCCTCCGATTCAAGTATGCCTGGGGATTGATGTTAATATGTTAATATTCATTTACCGGAATTGGGAAAGAAATTAAAATGGGAAAGCTTTACATTTTTTCCCAGAATTATTAGTTAATTTCCGCCAAAATTAGGGAATAAATAAAATTAGTTTTGGAAAAGCTGTGTTTACAGGATTAATTCAAGGTTTGGGAACGATAAAACCCGTAATGGGAGATTTGTGGCAGATTAGTTATCTAAATCAGTCAAAGATGATCATTCAGGACTTAGCCTATGGTGATAGTGTGGCGGTAGATGGCGTGTGTCTAACAGTTGAAGAAATCTTAAAAGATGGGTTTATTGCCACCGCTTCGCCGGAAACCCTCCGCCGCACTACATTGGGTAAAGAAGAAACGCAACAAAGATCCGTCAACTTAGAAACGTCCCTGCGGGTAGGTGGTAAAGTCGGCGGTCATTTTGTCATGGGTCATGTAGATGGAATTGGTCAGTTAATCACATCTGAACAAACAGCTAGTTCTTGGGAAATGACCTTTATTGCCCCAGAAGCGATCGCTCGTTATATAGTTCCTAAAGGTAGCATTGCTATCAATGGTATCAGCCTCACCATCGCTGCATACAAATCAGAATCATCTCAATTTACAGTCGCCGTCATTCCCCTGACCTACAGCGAAACCAATCTCAGTCATTTAGTAGCAGGGAGTTGGGTAAATTTAGAAGGAGACATCCTGGGTAAATACGTAGAAAAATTCCTAACCCCTGGAAATAATCACCATCAACAAGAGGAAATTACAACCGCATTCCTAGCAGAAAACGGATATTTGTAGAAGTCAGGAAGTAGGGGCGCAGGGCCTGCGCCCATTCAGGAGTTCAGGAGTATGGCTAACGCCACGCTGCGCTATCAGGAGTTCAGGAGAAAGAAGGAAGAAATTTCTCCCCAACTCCCCCTACTCCTCCTACTCCCCCTACTCC
>NZ_LJOU01000003.1:0-99742 GCF_001672085.1 Anabaena sp. AL93
CCCCCTACCTCCCCTACCCCCCCGCTTGCCTTCATCCGTCATTTTCGGGTTGACAGACTACTAGTGCAGCATGGCAAAAATAACTCATCATTAAAAGTTCCTAGAAAGCTTATATAATTTGCTTTTTTAATTTTTAATTCTGCCTTGCAGCATTGGAGTTGTGCATCACTAATTCATTTAATTTTTTAGGTGTTTGCGTAGTGTATCGCAGATAAGGATAATAAAAGTGGTTCAAACTAGTCTAAATCCCAATATAAATTCAGCATCAGAAACAGAACCAGGTTATGGACAAATGTTTGCAGTAATTCTGCGAAGATTTCCCTGGTTATTATTAGTATTGCTCAGTTCTACGGCTATTGCTGGCATCATTACATTAAAAACTCCACCCAGCTTCAAAAGCACCATGCAATTGTTAGTAGAGCCTAACTATCAAGGCAAGAAAGAAACAGATAACACTGAAAGTCAATTTACTGATGCTAATGTGGAGGTAGATACAGCTACTCAATTAAACTTGATGCAGAGTTCTGGACTGATTAAAAAAGCAGTTGATAGACTTAAAACTGAATATCCAGACTTAACTGTAATGGATTTAAAAAAATCCTTAGTCCTCACTCAAATTAAGACTCCAGAGGATAATATTGCTACTAAAATATTTCAAGTTGATTACACCGATAGCGATCCAGGAAAAACTCAGAAAGTCCTCAAAACAATTCAGCAGGTTTATTTAGAATACAATAAACAACAACAAGATTCACGCCTACAAAAAGGTTTACAAGTTATCAGAGATCAATTAAGAAAAGCGACTGATGAAGTAACCGCTTCCGAAGCAAATTTACAAAGATTTCGCAGAAGTCAAAATTTAATTGATCCAGATGCTCAAGCTAAAACCGTAGAGATAGCTTTAAATACTGTCCAACAGGAACGACAAACAACTCGTTCCCAGTATGAAGAAGCCTTAGCAAAGCAAAAATCTTTGCAAACACAACTGAACCGTTCTCCACAAAATGCCTTAGTTTCTTCTCGTCTGAGTCAGTCTACCCGCTACCAAGGCTTACTCAATGAAATCCAAAAAACAGAACTGGCTTTAGCACAAGAACGTTTACGTTTCACAGATGATACTCCCAGCGTTCAAAAATTATATGAACAACTGCAAAGTCAAAAGCAACTTTTACAAAAAGAAGTTAGCAGAACTTTAGGAGAAAAAACCAACTCTACCTTTAATTCTGGAGACAATCTTTTAGAACAAGGACAACTAGGACAAATTGATCTTAATCTCACAGGTCAATTAGTAGAAACCCAAACAACCATCGTTGCATTAACCGCCCGCGATCAAACCTTAGCAGCCAAAGAGAAAGAATTACAAGCCGACCTCAAGCGGTTTCCTTCTCTATTGGCTTATTATAATCGCATCCTGCCTCAACTACAATTTAGTAGAGAAAGATTAGAACAATTATTAAGAGCAGAACAAAAATTACGCCAAGAACTTTCTAAAGGTGGATTTAATTGGGAGGTAGTAGAAGAACCCCAAGAAGGTCTTCATACTGGTCCTAACATGAGACAAAATCTCTTATTAGGAGGAGTAATTGGGTTAATGTTAGGAGGACTTGCTGCCTTTATTCGTGAAGCATCTGATGACGCTGTACATACCACTGCGGAATTAGAAAAACAAGCTGCTCTCCCATTATTAGGAACAACTCCTAAATTGCCACCTCCCAAACCCAGAGAATCCATGATAAAATTGCCATTTGGCAAACCAGAAGTTCTCGCACCTTGGACAATTCAAGTATTACAATCTTCTCCCCGTTGGGAATCACTTGATCTCATTTACAAAAATATTGAACTGCTTAATAAAGTCTCAGATTTAAGATCATTAATGGTGACATCAGCATTACCAGATGATGGTAAATCGGCTTTGGCATTAGGTCTAGCCATGAGTGCGGCTCGCCTACATAAAAAAGTCTTACTAATTGATGCCAATTTACGCGATCCTAATCTGCACAAACAGTTAAATCTTCCTAATGAACAAGGACTTTCTAGTTTATTAGAAAGTGAAGTTAATCTACCTAATCAGATCAGTGTTCCTTACTCTGGGTCGTCTTACATTGATATTTTAACAGCCGGACCAACTCCGACCGATCCTGCTCATCTTTTGAGTTCTCCCCGGATGATTCAATTAATAGCTGCATTTGAAGAAAATTATGATTTGGTAATCATAGATGCCCCTTCCGTTCTTGGGTTAGTAGATGCTATGCTCACGGCATCATCCTGTCGTAGTGTGGTGATGATGGCAAGTATTGGTAAAGTGACCCGCACCCAACTTAATCAAGCCACAGGGATGTTGAGTAGGTTAAATCTGATTGGGGTTGTAGCCAATGGCGTATCTCCATCTGATAGCACCTATGTACCTTATGTAAAAGCAAAACAATTAGTTTTACAACCAGCAATGGAAGAATAAAGCAAAATATTTGCTGACTATTTAACCCACAAAAATATATTGACCCCTGCATTAGACAGGGGTTTTTGTGTTGACTATTCAAGATCAATTAAGTAGTGCCCCCCTTTCCCCTTATGAAGGGGGGTAACAATGTGATGAAAATTACGAGATAAGTAATGGGACAGAATTAATTACACAATTGATTTTTCTGTTCCCTGTTCCCAGTTAAGAGTTCCCTCTCTCAACGAGTGAATTTAATTTTGTCCGACTACTTACCACCTTTAAAACAGTCTCTAAGGGACTTCCAATTAAAAAAATACCCAAAAATTTCTTGTGGTGCGGGACGAATTGCCCGCTAATCATCAAGGACGGGCAGGATGCCCATCCCACAAAATTGGGTAATTTATTTTTTGGTGTTCCCTAAGAGGAGAGGGAAAAGGAATAATATTTAATACTAGAGAGGCTTAAAACTCTGATTTTATGCTGCTAAAAACAAACCAATATGCCCCTCTCCAACGCGGAGAGGGATTGGGGTGAGGTTCAATAACTCCTACGTCGTCACGCTACGCTATCGAATTCACGTCTAATTAGGGTTAGATACTTGTTGGTTAAATGTATTGAGTTTTGTTTATAAATCTCTGCTAAAAAAATGATATTATTTGCTTTTTCAATTTTCAATTTATTACTGTAGTATGTTGGCAAATGACCATTCACTATACAAAATATTTTTGTTGTATTACTAATACAATTCACATTTATTTTTATTTACCTAATAAGTAATTTATGATATACTTTGCAAGTATAAAACAAGGTTTATTTTTATTTAGTTACGATTAATTCATTTCACCATATCTTAATATTATAGAGAAGAAAGTAATATTTATTTAAAGAGTGAATAAAGAAGTTGTTTCTTGATGATTTATTTATCGAGAGTCTTATATTCTAGAGATTGAAACCCATCATCAAAATCTCCAGGACGAAACCGAAGTAATTTTATCAGGGTTGCAAAAAGTTAGTATCTTCTCTGAGATGACTACTCTTGATCATAAATCCAAGTGTCCCTAATTTTCTGTTGTCATATTTAATCATTGCTATAGGACTCCTATACAATACTGTTCGGTCAAGAAAATATTAATTTTCTAATGGTAAATATTCAGTCAATCTTTTACTAATTTATCGCTGTTAATATATGCCAATTTCAGTCATTTCTAGTCTAAATAGTAACTCTATTGTCCCCCAGCAATCTGAAAATTTTAACTTCCTATCATGCTCATTAAAATGGCGCAGAGGAAAATTATTAGTAAAAGCCTCTGAAAAATTCTCACAACCCCATTTAGCTGCACTAGAAAATGAAGAATCTTTAATAGAATGTTTAAAACATTCTCCAGTTAGTTTAGTCAGCATAGATCCCAAAATCGGTGATTCTTTATTAAAAGTTTGGGCAAATGCTTGTCAAAAAGCTAATAAGCCCATATTTATAAACATTTCTGGGCATCAAAAATTGCCAAAGAAAGGTAATCAAATTTTCAGAACTTTACAAATAATAATTGATTGGACTTGGGCTTTACTTTTGCTGTTATTTATGAGTCCAGTCATTCTCGGAGGATTAATAACTATGCAAATATATTCCCCCAAATTGCTGTTTAATTATGAGTGGTATGTCGGAGAAAATGGGCAACTTTTTCAGATTATTAAGTTTAGTTCTATGGCTAAACAGGAAATGACAGATTTGAACATTATTTTAGGTACATTCATTTTGAATAATTTATCTAATGTATTGAATATATTGCAGGGAAAATTTTGTCTAATCAATAATCGTTGTTTATCTTTGGAAAGTGCAGTTAAATTAAGTTTAGAATCACAAAATAACAAATTAAACAAGCAAAATAAATTTAGCGGTGTATCGTAAATAGATGGGAAGGATAAACTGCCTATAGTTGAGAATAAATCTATTGGCTCTGTGTTTTCAAGCATTTTTATCTAATTGATGAATACTTCCTGTTCTCATATTGATGACTATGAATTATGTAGCTAATTAAAAAATAAGAAATATCATGCAAACAGCGATTTGTACCGTATTTGAAAAAGACTACCATTATGGTGTGGGGGCTTTAGTAAATTCCCTGTATTATCATGGTTTTCGAGGCATAATTTGGGCTGGTTATCGTGGAAATACACCCGATTGGGCTAAGGAGCTAAAAACAGAAACTGGTTATCAAGAGTTTTCTGTAGATGAAGGTTGTGCAATCCGATTTGTCAAACTAACAACTCCAAAACATTTAGGCTTTTATAAACCTGATTTTATGTCCCAATTGTGGGAAAATTATTGCCCAGATATTGATGCTTTATTTTACTTTGATCCTGATATTGTCAATAAATGTAACTGGGATTTTTATGAAAATTGGGTAAGTCGAGGAATTGCTCTTTGTGGTGATTCTTGGTATCTTGTGCCGGCGAATCATCCGAGACGGTTAGCATGGAAAGAATTTGCTGAAAATAATGGTTTTGCTTGTGAGCGCGAGTTAGATTATCACTACAATAGTGGCTTCATTGGAGTTCATAAAAACTACAAATCTATCTTGAAAGTTTGGCAGAAATTAGAAGAATTGGGTGAAATGGCAGGATATGCCAATTTAAAGGATCTTTATAACGGTAATACCTTTAATCATTATCCATATCTGTATGGAGATCAGACTTATTTAAACTTAGCATTGATGCTAACTAATTATCCTTTGAGTACCGTTGGACCAGACGGTATGGATTTTGTTCCTGGTGGTACTATTATGTCTCACGCCACAGTCCCACATATTAAACCTTGGCGCAAAAAATTACTTCTCAGTGCTTTAGAAGGTAGTTCTCCCACCATAACTGATAAATTATATTGGCGACATAGCCAAACACCTATTCAATTATATTCAATACCAAAAATACTATGGCAAAAATTTGAAATTCTCTGTGGTTCTGCTCTTGGTCGTTTTATCCGTCGCGCTCCTATGTAAGCATATTAATTTTCTTGAGATTGGTGCTTCTATACTTAATTATCAAAATTATCGGTCAAAATTTTTATGGATTCCAAATTTCTACCGTCAACTATGAAAATATTGCAAGCTACAAGTTGGTGGCAAAATAATCGGGTAATATTACGAGAATTTAAACACTTTCGAGTTGTGGCTATTTTAGCTATCGTATTTTCGGCTTTAGCTGCAAGTTTTGAAGGGTTTGGTTTAGGATTTTTGCTGGTGTTCCTGCAAAGCCTAACTACTCCTGGTTCTGAACCTGTGAAAACAGGGATAGAGTGGTTTGATATTTTGATTTTAGGAATTAATGGTTCAGCAACGGAGCGATTATATCGAATATCTGCTTTAATTGTTGTTACAACCTGTATGCGGGCATCCTTTAATTATATAGGACAGATTTGCATCCAGTTTAGTGAAATCAGTTTAGTAGATAATCTGCGTAAACGAATTTTTCAACAGTTAGAGGCTCAAACTCTCAATTATTTTAGTCATAAGAAATCCGGGGAATTAGTTAATATTCTTACCAGTGAAATGGAGAGAATTAGACAAATTTTTGGTGGACTAGCTTTTTTAATCACTAGAAGTTTTACGCTGATTGTCTATTCTATTTCTTTGTTTATACTTTCCTGGAAACTGACTATAGTTTCTATTTTACTATTTAGTCTTTTGGCGGTAGCATTATCTACCTTAAATAAACAAATTAGAGAACGTAGTTTTGCGATTACTTCCGCTAATGATAATTTTACTGCTAGGGTGCTAGAGTTTATCGAAGGTATTCGCACAATTCATGCTTTTTCTACTCAAGAATTTGAGCGAAACCGCTATTATCAAGCCAGTGAAAAAATTGTTAATACTTGGAAAAGTGTTTATTGGATTTCTTTGATAGTTAAGCCTTTGGCTGAGAGTATATCTACGCTAATTCTGATTAGTATGATTATTGTGGCTTTAGCCACAGGATTAATGAAAGTTTCGGCTTTGTTAACTTTCTTTTTTGTCCTGTTCCGCATTATCCCTATGACTCAGGATTTGAATGGGGTAGTGGCTTTTTTAAGTACCCAAGCGGGAGCAGTGGAAAATATCAAGGATTTGTTGAAACCTGATGATAAAATCTATTTTCAAAATGGCGCATTAAGATTTCCTGGTTTTAGAAGATCAATTGATTTGGTGTCTGTAGATTTTGATTATAGTCTTAATCAACGAGTTTTACATAATATTACTCTCTCGATTAAACAAGGGGAAATGACGGCTTTAATTGGTTCATCTGGGGCTGGTAAAACCACACTTGCAGATTTAATTCCTCGCTTTCATAATGCTACTGACGGCTATATTTATATAGATGAAGTTGATATTCGCAAATTTGACATTAACTCTCTGCGTTCTAAGATAGCAGTTGTGAGTCAGAATACTTTTATTTTCAATACTTCTGTTTGGAATAATATTGCTTACGGGACACCAACAGCTACAGAAGCAGAAATTAAAGAAGCTGCACGATTAGCAAATGCTTTAGAATTTATTTTAGAAATGCCGGAGGGTTTTGATACGCAATTAGGAGATAGAGGTGTGCGGTTATCAGGTGGACAAAGACAAAGAATTGCGATCGCTCGCGCATTGCTAAAAAATCCCCAAATCCTGATTCTAGATGAAGCTACAAGTGCCTTAGATTCTGTGTCTGAGCGGTTAATTCAAGAATCCTTAGAAAAGCTATCTGTTGGGCGCACAGTCATTGCGATCGCTCACCGTCTTTCTACTATAGCTAAAGCAGATAAAGTTGTAGTTTTAGAACAAGGAAAAATCGTAGAACAGGGAGCATATCAAGAGCTACTTCAACAACGTGGCAAATTTTGGCAATATTATCAAATTCAAAATGAAGTGAGATAAACAATAATTCAATTTTCCCATAGTTTATTTTCTCATCCTCCAATCAATGTTAAATATTAACTCCTCCGAACCTTTGGTGAGCGTCATTATCCCCACCTATAATCGCCCAGAATACCTGAAACAAGCCATTAATAGTGCTGTTAACCAAACTTATCAAAATCTAGAAATTATTGTTTCTGATAATTGTAGTTCTGAAAATCCTCAAGCACTAATTGAATCATTTCAAGACTCACGGATCAAATTTTGGCGACATGAGCAAAATATTGGGATGTTAGCTAACCAGTTTCATGGTTTTAAAATTGCTACAGGTAAATATGTGGCTAGTCTCCATGATGATGATATATGGAATGAGGATTTTTTATCTAAACTTGTCCCCAATTTAGAAGCAAATCCCGATTTAATTTTGGCATTTTGTGACCAATATATTATAGATGGTGATAGTAAAATTAATGTAGCTGCCACTGAAAACAATACCCGCAGTTATAAACGTGATCAAATCACTCCCGGAGTTCATAAAAATTTCACTCAAATTGGCTTAATTGATAAAAGTATTCCCACTGCGGCTGCTTGTGTAATTAGAAATGGAGTGCTTAATTGGGATAATATTCCTTCAGAGGTTGACGGAATGTGGGATTTATATTTAACATATCTTTGTTGTATTTCTGGCTATGGAGTTTACTATGTTCCCGAAAAATTAACCCAATATCGAGAGCATGAACAAACTGATACTATGCTCAGTGGTAGTCGCAATGTTCAAGCAAAAATCCGTAAAGGTAAAAGTGAGATATTCTGTTATCAAACTTTTATGGAAGATCAACGGTTAGAGGAATTTAAGTCCTACTTTAAAACCAAATGGCTAGAAGCTAATACAACTTTAGGAATTGGCTTATTACGAGATCAAAAAATTACAGATGCCCGCCGTTATTTCTGGCAAACTTTAAGTGAACAAAAATTCAATTTACGAACTTTAGTGGCTTTAATTATTAGTTTTATTCCTACCAATCTAACGAATAAAATTTGGAAAATTTCCTAATTTATTCAGAGGGAACAAGGAACAGAAAAAACTGGCGTTGCTGAATCGAGGTATGAAATTCCCAAATTGAATCTTTAAAACTCAAACCTCAGTGCGTCTTTGCGCCTTTGCGTGAGACTAAAATTCATACCCTTAATCAGCAACGCCTCTATTCCCTGTTCCCTTTTTTTTGTAAATCACAAGAGGTTATCAGTGAAAATTTGTATTGTTACCCACAAAATCAGAAAAGGTGATGGTCAAGGTAGAGTTAATTATGAAGTAGTTCAAGAAGCCATTCGTCGTGGTCATGATCTGACATTATTAGCTAGTGAAATTGCCCCAGAGTTAGCCGAAAATAGTGCTGTTAATTGTATTTATATTCCAGTAGAAGGGTATCCTACGGAATTTATTCGCAATTTCATCTTTGCTCAAAAAAGTGCCGATTGGTTGCGTAAAAATAGAGCCAATTTAGATTTGATTAAGGTCAATGGCGCGATTACTATGGGGGCAAGTGATGTGAATGCCGTGCATTTTGTACATGGTTCTTGGTTGAAATCGCCTGTGCATATTTCCCATAAACGTAAAGATTTGTACGGGTTATATCAATGGTTATTTACTGCGGCTAATGCTTATTGGGAAAAACAAGCTTTTCGGAAATCTAAAATTATTATTGCTGTCTCAGAAAAAGTTGCCCAAGAATTAGTAAATATTGATGTACCTCGTTCACAAATTCGGGTTGTTGTTAATGGTGTAGACTTACAAGAATTTGCTCCTGGTGTCAGTTCTCGGACGGAATTGGGATTGCCTGAGAATGTTAATTTGGCATTATTTGCAGGTGATATTCGCATTTCTCGTAAGAACTTAGATACTGTACTTCATGCCTTAGTAAAAGTTCCTGAATTACATTTAGCAGTTGTCGGTGGTACTCAAGATAGCCCTTATCCGGCAATGGCAAAGGCATTAAATATTAGTAAAAGAGTGCATTTTTTAGGTTATCGCCGTGATATGCCCCAAATTCAACGGGCATCAGATTTATTTGTATTTCCATCCCGTTATGAACCTTTTGGACTTGTAGTGATTGAAGCGATGGCTTCAGGTTTGCCCGTGATTACCGCCACTACTACTGGTGCGGCTGATTTAGTTAATCCCGACTGTGGCATCGTTTTAGACGATTGTGATGACGTTAATGCTTTAGCCGATGCGATTGGGTTGTTAAATAGCGATCGCTCACTGCGTCAAAAAATGGGTAAAGTTGCCCGGACTATTGCCGAACAACATAGCTGGTCAACAATGGCACAAACCTATCTAAATATATTTGAGGAGTTAATCACCCATGAGAAACACAGTTCTCATTCCCACCTATCGCCGTCCTCAAGACCTAGCCCGCTGTCTGAAAGCACTGCAACAGCAAACTAAATCAGTTGATCAGGCGATCGTTGTTGTCAGAGATACAGACACAGAAACTCAGCAATTTCTCCAACAATTTCCGCCCCACCTCCTCCCCTTACAGATTGTCACCGTCACCCAGCCGGGAGTCGTCTCCGCCCTCAACGCCGGACTGGCACAAGTACAGGGAGACATTCTTTCCATCACCGATGATGATGCCGCCCCCCACCCGGATTGGTTAGCAAAAATTAATACTCACTTTAGCGTTAATTATGCCGTTGGTGGCGTTGGTGGTCGTGATTGGGTGTATCAAGGAGACAAACTCGAAAATGGTTCTCGTCCCATAGTTGGTAAATTGCAATGGTGGGGGCGCGTCATTGGCAACCACCACTTAGGAATAGGCGCACCCCGTGAAGTTGATGTTCTCAAAGGTGTGAATATGAGCTTTCGTACCCAAGCGATCGGTAAACTGCGATTTGATGACAGAATGCAAGGAACAGGCGCACAAGTACATTTTGAAATGTCCTTTGCCCTCACCCTCAAACGTACTGGATGGAAAATAATTTATGATCCCAGCATTGGAGTAGATCACTATCCCGCCCAACGATTTGACGAAGATCAACGCCACAACTTTAACGACACCGCATTAATTAACCTAGTCCACAACGAAACCTTAATTTTATTAGAACATCTTTCCCCCCTGCGTCAAATTATATTTTTATCCTGGTCAATTTTAGTTGGTACAAGAGAAAGTTTAGGAATATGTCAATGGCTGAGACTATTTCCCCAACAAAAAGAAATCGCCAGTAAAAAATTGCGAGCATCCTTACGAGGAAGATGGTTAGGATATCAAAAATATAGAAAAATAGGAAATCACCATCTTAGTTATTAATTACCCCAACCGACAACCGAGATCCCCGACTTCTTGAAGAAGTCGGGGATCTATCTCCTAACTAAACTTTTTATAGAATATTCAGATCAAAATGATTTCCAAACCAACACTTTTCAATACAGTTTTAAAAGAACAATTTTCTCCCCAAGATCGATCAGCCCAAAGTTGGATTATCATTCTTGCTTTTATCCTCCTGATCACAGCTTGCTACTTTACCAGTACGGGTAGTTTACGCCTCGTTTTTCCCGCCACTGCTTTTCTAGTAGCGGCGTTTTTATACTTACGGCATCCCATCCACTATATCGGCTTCACCTGGTGGATATGGTTTCTCACCCCCTTAATCACTCGTTTAGTTGACTATAAAATTGGCTGGGACCCCACCCGACAAATGTTAATTGCACCTTATTTAGTCGTATTCCTGACCATATTCACCTTTTCAAAACATCTACCTAGCAGTCTTCGTCAAGGGGGACTGCCATTTCTTTTAGCAGCCATAGGAGTTTGTTATGGATGTTTAATAGGTTTAATTTACAATCAACCACTCCCTGTAGTTCGGAGTTTTTTAGATTGGTTAAGTCCCATAATTTTTGCTTTTCATTTATTTTCTAATTGGCGAGATTATCCCAGTTATCGTCAACATCTGCAAAGAACATTTATTTGGTGTGTACTCATCCTGGGAGCTTACGGTGTCTATCAATTTGTTGTCGCTCCTGAATGGGATAGATATTGGCTAATCCAATCGAAAATGTTTACCAGTGCTGGACACCCAATTCCTTTTGGAATGCGCGTTTGGAGTACATTACACTCACCTGGTCCATTCGGAACTGTCATGCAAGCTGGTTTACTATTATTATTTACCAGCACTGGTCCGTTAATTTTCCCCGCTTCTGCTGTGGGTTATTTATCATTCTTACTTTCCCAAGTGCGGACAAGTTGGGGCGGCTGGTTATTAGGAATAATTATGATTTTTGGTTCAGTAAAACCCAAAATTCAAATGCGATTAATTACCATAATTTTAGTAATGTCAATCTGCGTTATTCCCTTGGTGACTATCGAACCGCTTTCTAAAGTTATTACCACTCGATTTGAAAGTTTTTCCAATCTCGAACAAGATGGTAGTTTTAGAGATAGATCCGCAACTTATGACAGAAACCTGAATTTAGCTCTTTCTAATGTTGTCGGTAACGGCTTTGGAAATATCTGGAAAGTGAATGAAAAAACTGGACAAATAGAAGTCATTGTTATTGATAGCGGCATTTTAGATATGTTTTTTACCTTGGGTTGGATTGGTGCTATACCCTATATTAGTGGGTTAGTATTAATGCTAATTACCGTTAGTAATTATACAGAAGGTCGTTTTGATAGTTTTCTTAGTGCTGCCCGCGCTATTGGTATCAGTTCTTGCGCCCAATTAATTATTTATAGCGGGATGCTGAGTATTGCAGGGATGATTATGTGGGGATTTTTAGCAATGGCTATGGCAGGTCATAAATACTACAGCAGACCACAGAGTTAAATTAAAACCCCTTCCTTAGCAATCTTGAGATCCCCCTAAATCCCCCTTTCCAAGGGGGACTTTGACTCTAGTTCCCCCTTTTTTAAGGCTACGGTGTACACACAAGTGGTATCTGCAAGGGTTTCAGGCGTTATAGACCCCTGAAATTGTCATTACGAGCGCAAGTGATCACATAATCCCGTGGTTTTTGCGATTCCTAGGTCGCGCTAGTTCCCTCCGGGACGCAATGCGTTCGCTATCGCTTCGTTATTCCTCCTCTGTGGGAAACGCTATGGGAAGGCAATGAAAGACTTCCAGAGCGATTCCTAGGTCGCGCTAGTTCCCTCCGGGACGCAATGCGTTCGCTATCGCACAGCCTAAAATTAGATAACGAAACCAAGTCATAGGTGGAATTTTAAGACTTGTGTGTACACCGTAGTTGTAAAGGGGAGGGTTAGGGAGGGGTAAAATATTTGATACAGCAATCATGACTTTTCAAACACCCTCTTATTCATCCTGACTTCAATCATATAACCAAGTATTTTGAGAAAAATCTTCACTATCTTGATTGGGCTTTTCTTGCAGTCGTTCTACTGATCTATGAGATTTTTTGTATTGGATGGATTTGGAAATTTGACTAGCTTGTTGACTCATCTGTGGATAAGATGGTTGAGTAGGTTGTTTTAAAACCTTGATTTCTTCTAGCAACTGAGAGTTAGAATCTGCTAATTGTAATGCGGTTTGTTTTGTCTCGTAAAGTTCCCTCGTTAAACGTTCTACCAATGCTTCTTTTTCTGAAAAAGCTGTTTGTAAATCGCTAATTTGTTTGATTAAAGTGGATTCTTTTTGTTTTAATGTAGAAACTGTTTTTTGCAATTCTTTAATACTGGCTTCTAGTTCTAACTGATTATTGATGGGAATAACAGGAGTATTATCTGTTGGTACTTGGGTTTCCAATACTGCTTCAGCCGAAACTTCAATTACAGGTTCACCTTGTAGGGGTGTAAATTTTGTGGTTTCTTCTTGTATTAAGTTAGAGAGATTTTTTTTAAGCATTACTTTATGAACTCCAATTACGCCGTCATTATTTAATTATACGTCTTGAAGTGACAACAAAATCTCAAATTCCCAATTTCTTGGAAAAATTGACTAAGTAGGTGAACACAATAAAACCAAACTGTGTAAAGAAATGTAAAATCGCCCAAAGCTTCTTCACTCTTGCCTCTTGCCTTTTGCCTTGCCATAACGACAATTTCCAACGCCAACCTACTTAGACACTAAGCCAGTTTTACTCCTGACTCCTGACTCCTGCTCTATTAGTCCAGATAATAGGTAAAATTAAGATGTTTACTTATCTATCCTTTTTCTGTTTTGGCTACTATACCTTGTCCTCGTTGTCATCAAATTATTGATAGTCAAGCAATTACTTGTCCTCAATGTCGCTTATTGCTGAAAGCTTACGGACATCCTGGTATTCCCTTGCACCACGCTCAAGGAAATGATTATTTATGCGACAGTTGTAGTTATCATTTTGATCATACCTGTAATTTTCCCCAATATCCCTATGCTCAAGATTGTCCTCTCTATCAAAATATGGAAGAAAGTACATTAGAATTGCAAAAGCAAAATTCTCGTTATAGCTTGAGTATCAGGGTTAATAATTGGATAAAACGCCATCAAACTCTGTTATTAATACTAGCTTTGTTATTAGTTTGTTTATTAATAACCTTGTTTAATGCTTGATTCTGATGGTATTAGCTGTCTCCTTAAACTTGGTTTAATTCTAAGGTTTCTGGCATAGTTTCCACAGTTGATAAAATCTCTTCCTCAAATATTTCTAAATCAAACCAAAAAGTAGTACCGATACCAACTTCACTCACCAAATTTACTTGACTATGATGCCTGTCCATAATGTTTCTAACAATTGATAAACCTAAACCTGTTCCTTCTAGAGTATGAACTCTATTTTCTACACGAAAGAATCGGTCGAAAATTGCTTGTTGATCTTCTGGTGCGATACCAATTCCTGTATCACTAATTTCAATTCTCACTTTACCAGCATGATGCTGAGAATAAGAATTAGCATCTAGTTGATAGGCACGAATAACTACCTTACCACCGGCTAGAGTAAATTTAAGAGAATTACCAATTAAGTTGCCAAATACTTGCAGCAATAAATCATAATTGCCGAGAACAAAAGGTAAATCAGGATTAAGTTCTTGGTATATTTCAATGCCTTTATCTTTGGCATTAAGCTGATAGGTACGTAATGTCTGTTCTATTGCTTGTGGTAAATCTACTTTATCAAAAGTGTAATTTCGACCTGATTCAAGTTTTGATAAATCTAAAACGTCATTAACTAAACGGGTGAGTCTATCAGTTTCATTATTAACTGTTTGTAGAAATTCTTTGCGTTCATCAATTCCTAAATCTTCACCATAATCATGCAGGGTTTCAATATAGGTTTTAATGTTAAATAAAGGTGTGCGTAATTCGTGGGAAATGTTGCTGATAAATTGGCTTTTTGCTTCATTTAGTTCTACTTCCCGGCTAATATCTTGAACGGTGATAGCTATGCCTTTAATACTTTCTCGTTGCAGGTTGAGAACTGTGGTTAAAACAATGCGAATTGTGCGTTGAGTTGGTTGTTTTAGGAGGATACGAAATTCGGCACTTTCACATTCACCGGCTGCCATTTCATACAAAGTCCGGGATATTTCCATTTGGACACTATGGGGTAATTGATGCAGTATATTACTACCAACAACATCCACTCCTTCCCAAGCAAAAATCCGTCTGGCGGTGGGATTGACTAATATTACTTGCATATTATTATCAATCAAGACTGCACCATCAGCAATGGTGGAGACTAAGGTTTCTAATTTAGCTTTTTCGGCAGTTAATTCTTCAATATTTTGTTCTTCATAACGTTCTAGCCGTTCTGCCATTTCATTAAAGCTGAAAATTAGTTCTCCTAGTTCACCACCTAGAGGTATATCTATCCGTTGTTTAAAATTTCCAGCCGCAATTTGTTTAACACCTACTAGTAATTCTTTAATAGGTTTAGTAATAGTTAAAGCATTAATTACTCCTGCTAAAATTACCATGACCCAAATTGTGATAAAAACGGCAATGGTAACATCACGGGTGAAATTAGTGGATATGACTGCGGTTTGATTAGGGTTAATACCAACTGCTAACACACCTAAGTATTTTTTATCTACTATTAAAGGCACAAATACATCTGTAACTGCGCCATCGGGGGTGTTATGCTGCCTAACCATTGGCTGGTCTTCATTGCCAGGATAATCTTCTGGTAGTTGGATATGGCGCTTAATAGTGAGGGAGTTTTCTACCTCTGGTTCCCAAAAAGGAAGACCAAAAAAGATTTGCCCAGTTTCATCGGCGTATAACATATAACGCACGCTAGAAGTGGCACTGAAAAAACGTTGAGAAAATTGGGCAACTTCAGTTAAATTGTGATCGGCAATGAAAGGGGCTACATTTGCCCCCAGGAGTAATCCTAGATCTCGACCAAAGCGGGTATCATTGAGACGTGCATCTTGCTGAATTGTGTTTATAGCCCAGAAGGTTAAACCACTCATGACTAAGGAAACCATGAGGGTGGCGACGGCTAGGAGTTTGGTCTGAAGGGTGAATTCTGACCACCAATTGGCGATACTTGCTGCAAGGGATGCGTTGCCTTTTGCCAGCGCAGCGATCGCTTTTGACGCGCCGGAGACACATTCATCTCGGAAATTTCTGAAAATAGCCAGCATCTTAAAATATAAGTGTTAGTAAGTAGTTGGACAAAATTAAATTCAATCGGGTCGTTAGGGAAAAGGGAACAGAAAGACAATGTGTGTAATTAATTTTGTCCGATTACCCCTTCTTTCCTAATTTAACTATGTTTTTGCAGTAATGGTGAAAACTAAGTTGAAACAGAGGTTATGTGATGTGACTATTACAATGTAAAATCAGTAATAATCTCAGGTTCAACATCAAGAATATTTTGACTTTCCCAGTTGGACTCACATTCTAACTCAGTAAATTATTTCCCAAATACTTGTAACCGAATTAAAATTTTTCTATCCTATTTATGACTTCTCCTGAAATACCCCGCAAATCACCCAGTCAAGCGATCGCTGCCAGAATTTTTCACGCTGGCAATGTCATCAGTTTATTTATTATGATCACCAGCGGCTTGCAAATTTACAATGCAAATCCTGTCTTTGGTGGGCGTGGTGGATTAAGTATTTTTCCCCTCTTTACTTTAGGTGGTTGGTTGGCTGGAGGCAGACATTGGCATTTTGCAGCCATGTGGCTATTTTCTATAAATCTGTTTTGCTATGGAATTTATATTTTTGCTACCCAACGCTGGAAAAAAAGATTTGTTAGCGACAAAGATATAAAGGCATTACAAAAAACTCAGAATCACCAACGTTTAAACTATGCTTGGCATCGAATTATTTATACAGCCATCATTCCTCTTTTATTACTAGCAATATTTACAGGTATAGGAATGTATAAACCTGCTCAATTTTCTTGGATAGTTGATATTTTTGGCAGTTGGCAAGCATTAAGAATTGTCCACTTTGCTTCTGTACCGATAGTGGTAGTATTTGTCTGGTTTCATTGGCGGTTAGGGCAGAATGTAGGCGGCAATGCCTTAACAAAATCTATGTTTTGGTAAAAACTAGCAGCATTGAGGAATTAAAATGAATAATCATGAATTTGCACGGAGAAAGTTTTTACAAATTTCCGGTTTTTCGAGTATGAGTTTATTACTGGGTGGTTGTGGTACACCCATGTTTGCAGATTTTGTAGGTAAACTTTCTGAACCTCTCAATCAGAAATTTGAAGAGTTAATATTTCAACCTCAAAAGCCAGTTCCAGAATTTTTACCTAGTCAAATTGAACCAAGTCAATTAATAATTAATAGCTTTAAATCTACACCAATTATTGATTTAGAAAAATATCGTTTAATTATAGATGGTGAAGTAAATCATCCTCTGAGTTTGAGTATGGCAGATATTCAAGCCTTACCTCTCACTTCCATGATTATTCGTCATGTTTGTGTAGAAGGTTGGGCCGCAATTGTGGAATGGGGTGGCATTCGTTTGCGGGAAATTATCGCCCTTTCTCAACCTAAATCCCAGGTTAAATATGCCTATTTTAAATCAGCAGATGGTTATTATGAAAGTTGGGATATCGCTTCAGCTTTACACCCACAAACCCTATTAGCTTATCAAAAAAATGGTGCAGCTTTGCCTGTGGAAAATGGTGCGCCTTTGCGATTAGCCTCACCCATTAAACTTGGCTATAAACAAAGTAAATGGGTAACAAGAGTTACCCTCACCAGTAAATTATCAAATGCTAAAGGTTATTGGGAAGATATGGGTTATGAATGGTTCGCTGGATTGTAAGTGTAATCTTCAGATCCCCGACTTCTTTGAGAAGTCGGGGATCTATATCACTTTTTCACTAAAATATAGGCATTTGTATATTCAGGTAATTTTTGAATATATTGTTCAAAATCTTTTTCACTAGCAAAAGTTCCTGCTAAGAAATCAAGTTGATAAAGGTTGGGTAAAAATGCCCCACCTGTATCGGCAATTACACCCATTTTTAACCGTTTTTGATTGTCTTCAGTGACAATTATTCTGCCTAAACCAATGTTTAGCACATCTCCTGCAAATGTTACTCCTGGTTTGATGGATATTTTAGCATCTATTTTATATCCATAACCTTTAATTGCATCAACTTCTTGAAAATACCAATAACGCTTTTGTGCAGTGGCTTTTAGACCTCGAATATAGGACATTCCATTATTTTTGTCTACGTTTAAAAACTCTTTAGTTCCATCAGTAAAATTAACTAAAACAGTTCCCTGCATTAGTGCTGCTTCTAAGCCATTGCGAGTTAAATAAGCAATAGGTTTAACTTTGCCAAATTCCTTACCTCCAGGTTCATAAATACCTGATAAAACATCTTGTTTTGTATATTGAGTGTAAAATTTATGTTGACTTACTTCTTCCTTAATAGCATAAATTGGTGTATTGTATTTAGAAGTTTTTTGTCGAGAACCGGAATGAATAAAAGCTGCATATTTAGTAATTCTTAATTTTTTCTGTTGGGGATTTTCTGGGTTATGGGCAGACCATTTAATTACGCGAAAATTGGCGTTAATAAAGTTAGGATCTTGTAACCGAGTTGTCCGCTTATTAGAAATGTCTTCTTCTAAGACGACAATCATAAAATCTAATGTTTTTAGAATATCTTTAACCGTAACTCCTTGAGTTACTAAGATACCTGTGCGTTGAATATCGGGATCTTCTTGAGAGTATTGTTGAAAGTATTTTCTAGTATTGGTAAGTACGGTTAATAAGTCAGCTTGATTAAAATTTATGGGGTTATTTGGTAATTTTCCTGCTGTCAATACTTGATTAGAATTAATACTATATTGATATTTTTGCCATTCATTAATAACTGAATAAAATGTGGACTTTTCATTATTTTTGGCATTTATATTAGATGGTTTTGGCGTAGGTAAATTATCAGAAGATACTTGAATTGGAGGATTTCCTATTTGGGATAATGATACATTTTTAACAATTTGTTGCTGTTGAATTGGTTGCTTGTTAGTGAAGACAATTACTAATAAAGCAGCAATAAATACTGTAATTTTGAATTTTTGATTAAATAGAATACGCATAATTCATGAAGACCAACAATGATTATGCCCCATTTTAGCATTCTCAGAAATGTTGACAATGGGAAATATGCCCAATTATGATGATTAATCATTCATTTCTTTTAAGGTAGCTAATGCTGAAGGTGATAAACGACTAAGATAGCGGAATATCCAATATTTAACTATAGTGTCTAAAATTACAGGAAATGTGGCAATAAACATAAAGATATAATTCCTATTTGCTGGTAAACCTAAGTGTTCTGTAAATCCTTCCAGAATTACTTCCCAACCATGGGGTGAGTGAAAGCCGACAAATACATCTGTAGATAGGATAATTAAAAAAGCTTTAGCACTATCGCTTAAGCCATAAACAACTTGATCTATAAAGTGTTGAAGAGAAATAATATCTTTTGCACTAAAAACAATAACCAATGCAAAAGCAATTAAGGCTATAATATCAGCAAAGATATTACTAATGGCATTGGTACTTTTATGTTGAAATTCTGCTGCTAGTTCTATGGCTTTGGCTTTAATCTTGGATTCTCGATTTTCTGGAGAAATTTTAGTTTCTGAATCCAGTAAACTTTCAAACTTTAATTTTGCTGTAAATATTTTTAATTCATGAAAGGCTTTTTCTTCCATTTCTTGATTAAGAAAAATTTGCCCGGAGTGATCGTTTCTCAGATTTTCTACTATGGGAAGAATAAACAGCCGTTTGGATAGGTGATGAGTTAGCAGGGGAATTATTATCAATAATAATAAGAATTTGACGGCTATAGTTGTCCTCTGTCTGGATATTTGATATTTTTTAATAAATTCTTGATCTGCATTTGGAGATATATCACTGAGAATTTTCTGGAATGTTTTCCCGATTGATTTGGGAAATATGCCCGTTTTTAAGAATATAAATGGTTGAGAGGAAACATCTTGATTAGATCGTGATGATTTTTTCATAGTTAGGATAAATCAGAGGTTAGATGTAGCCATGATCAATGCCTACAACTATAACAATTAAAAAGGTTGATGTTCAACTATAAAATAAATACCATTTTATTGTAGTGTATTACCAGTTTGATCTAATTTAACTGAGAGGGTGGTTGAAAATTTAGAACAATTGTAAAAACACCTCTCAGTATAGGCTAAAGGCGTGATTTGTCAAAAAATCTTAATATATTTTCCTAATTGAAGTAGGATGGTTATATTTAGTGTAAAAATATTCCTACTGAAAACTTGCTGCAAAAGAAAAATTATGACTATGTATCCTAACCTCAACCGGGCATTTTCTCATCCTGTGCTAAAAGTAATTAGCGGTTTGAATAACTTCAATGCTGCTAGTGTGGCTGCGACTGTAAAAGCGGCTGATTTGGGTGGTGCTACTTTTGTGGATATTGCTGCTGATGTGGATTTGGTAAGATTGGCGAAAAACTTGACTAAGTTACCTATTTGTGTATCTGCGGTTGAACCAGAGAAGTTTGTCACTGCTGTGGCTGCTGGCGCTGATTTGATTGAAATTGGTAATTTCGATTCTTTCTATGCCCAAGGACGCATATTTGAAGCTGCTGAGGTTTTGGAACTAACTCGCCAAACCCGTACCTTGCTGCCAGAAATTACCTTATCTGTGACTGTTCCCCATATTCTTACCTTAGACCAACAGGTACAATTGGCTGAAGATTTGGTGAAAGCGGGTGCTGATATTATTCAAACTGAAGGTGGTACTAGCAGCAATCCCATTCACTCCGGTACTTTGGGTTTAATTGAAAAGGCTGCTCCTACTTTAGCCGCTGCTTATGAAATTGCTCGTGCGGTTTCTGTGCCTGTACTGTGTGCTTCTGGTATTTCTAATGTTACTGCACCTCTAGCGATCGCCTCTGGTGCATCTGGTGTTGGTGTCGGTTCTGCTATTAACCAACTCAATAGCGAAATCGCCATGATTGCTGCTGTGCGTAGTTTAGTAGAAGCTTTAGCAACTGCAAATACTCGCACATTTGCTTAAGAAGTAAAAGGCAAGAGGCAAGAGGCAAGAGGCAAGAGGCAAGAGGCAAGAGGCAAGAGGCAAGAGGCAAGAGGCAAGAGTAAAGAGGCAAGAGGCAAGAGGCAAGAGGCAAGAGGCAAGAGGCAAGAGGCAAGAGTAAAGAGTAAAGATATTCTCCGCTGCCCCCCTGCCCCCTGCTTCTTCTCACCCCGACAATTCAAGATAAACAATTTTTCAACGTATCAATGACTTTATCTTGTTGTTCTTGCTCCAATTCGGGGAACATGGGTAAAGATAAAACCTCTTGACTTGCTTGCTCTGCTGCTGGTAATTGTCCTAGTTGATAACCTAAATTTTTATACACTGGCTGCAAATGTAAGGGTAAGGGATAGTAAATCATGGAATTAACCCCCTGTTCCTGCATTTGATTTTTTACGGAATCTCGATATTTACCACTGGCACCATTGCGTCTTTCTCCAGAAATCCGAATAGTGTATTGATTCCAAACACCAACTCCCCCAGGAAATTCTTGGGGGACAATAATATCAGAAACTTGGCTGAGGTGTTGGTAATAATAATCAGCGATTTGCTTACGTCTAGAGTTCCAAAGATCAAGATAGCGCAGTTTAATTTGCAGAATTACGGCTTGAATGGCATCTAAACGACTGTTGACACCGATTTCCTCATGAATATATCTTACTTTACTCCCATGTTCTCGCAAAACTCGTAGTTGAGTAGCGATCGCTGGATCATTCGTGGTAATTGCCCCACCATCACCGCAACCACCAAGATTTTTGGTAGGGTAGAAACTAAAACAACCAATATGTCCAATACTCCCAACTTTTTGATTTTCCCAACTTGCACCGGTAGCCTGAGCGCAATCTTCAATTACTCTTAAATTATGAGCTTTGGCAATCTCCATTAATCCTGTCATATCCACAGGGAGTCCAAATAAATGCACTGGCATAATTGCCTTGGTTTTTGATGTAATCGCTGCTGCTACTTTTTCTACATCTAAATTAAATGTAGTCGCATCAATATCTACAAATACTGGTATTGCCCCGACAGTGCTGATAACTTCCGTTGTCGCAAAAAAAGTAAAGGGTGTGGTAATAACTTCATCACCTGCCCCAATTCCTAAAGCGCGTAATGCTAAAAATAGAGCATCAGTACCAGAGTTACAAGCTACGCATTCACTGACACCATGATAATCTGCAAATTGTTGTTCAAAATCTGTAACTGCTGGACCACCAATATAACGCCCAGAAGCCAGAACCGCCAAGACAGCAGCACTTACCTCAGTTTCAATGGTGGCATATTGTTGTTTAATATCAAAGGCGGGAATCGAATTTACACTTTTAATCATGAGTTTTTATTTGTAAAGGAGTCAGGAGTAAGAAGTCAGGAGTCAGGAGTCAGAAAGAAGATTTTTCCCTTCCCTCTCCTGCGACAACCCGATTTAATTTTTTCAACTACTTATGCTAAAGTTTTCAATCGTTAAGAGGTAGATAAATTATGCCAGAGCTAATCAAGTTAGATATGGTAGATTTGGCTTTAGCGATGGGTTTAATGGCGATCGCCATTGGCATATCGGCATGGGAGAAATTAGGACTAGAATTAAATTTAAGCGTAGCTACTGGTAGAACTATCCTCCAACTACTTGTACTAGGATACATTTTCGACTTCATTTTTGCCGTTAACAATGTTTGGGCAGTAGTGGGAATTTTAGCAATAATTCTGACAATTACGGCAATTATTACTCGCAACCGCATCAGTCAAAAAATTCCACAAGTCTTACCTTTAGCTGGAAGTGCGATTTTTGTCAGCACCTCCTTAACATTGCTTTACACCAATTTTTTGATTATTCAACCAGAAAGATGGTATGAACCACGTTATATCATTCCTTTAGCTGGTATATTGCTGAGTAATGCCATGAATGCAGCCGCAATAGCCGGAGAACGTTTAGTTAGTAGTATCAACCAATTTCCCACAGAAATAGAAACCCATTTAAGTCTGGGTGCAACACCTGAACAGGCAATTAAGCCATACCGCAAAGAAGCGATTCGTGCTGCAATTATGCCGACTTTGAATCAAATGATGTTGATCGGTATGGTGACAATACCAACCTTCACCAATGGACAATTATTAGCCGGTATCACACCGCTAGAGGCTGTATCCTATGAGATTTTAATTATTTTTATGGTAGCTGTCACCAATTTGTTAACAACTATTTTAATTACCAAGGGTTTATGTCGGCAGTTTTTTAATTCTGCCATGCAGTTGGTTAGGTAATGGGTGATTGGCGAATAATTCTTGGTCAACAATTCGCAATATTACTGGAAGCTGAAGGTAAGTAAGGTTAAAATTACAAGCAATGTCTAAATCTGAAGTAGAACTATGAAGACGGCTGAAAAACTGGCTGCTGGTTGGCTACTCACACTTGGATTCATGTTTTTGGCAATATCAGTTTCAGAAATCATAGATAAATCAGCGCAATCAGGAGTAATAGTATATCCGGTGGAGGGGGAACAGGTATTTTCTGCTCCCAATGCGGTTCAGAATAGCAAAGATACTATTGTAGGCGGAATAATTTTTGGTGTTCCTAGCGCGATATTGGGGAGTTGGTTAGCATTAGGTTTGTATAAACAAAGTCAACAAGAGAAAAAAGCCTTAAAACAACAAAACAGCGAACAATTGCAAGCCCAATTTTATCAAATGTTACTACAAAATCAAGGAAGAGTAACTTTGTTAAGTTTTGCCATGCAGTCCCAATTACCGGCAGCGGAAGCTAAACAATATTTAGATAAGAAAGCTAAAGAATTTAATGCGAATTTTCAAGTAACTGAAGAAGGGGCTGTATCATATCATTTTGATGTTTAATAGGTCAGATGACACAGTTTTTCTTAACTATAGCCGCCATTTTTGGCGGTTTATCTGTTGCTGGTGGTGCCTTTGGCGCTCATGCTTTGCGGGAAAAAATTAGCGATGCCTTCGGCGAGCGCAGCTATCGCTCTTTAGAAATATTTGACACTGGCGCTCGTTATCAAATGTATCACGCTCTGGCGCTTTTGTTAGTCGCCATCCTCATGAGTCGTTTAGAAAGTCCCCCGACGACGCTTTTAGTTAGTGGTTGGTTATTTATAATTGGTGTGGTAATTTTTTCCGGCAGCTTATATGCTATCAGTTTAACGGGTATTAAGTCTTTAGGCGCAGTTGCCCCATTAGGAGGATTGGCATTAATGCTGGGTTGGGCTGCTTTAGCTGTAGCTGGTGCAACTATCAAGTTTTAATCCGTAGTAAATGGGAAATGGAGTCTAAATTATCACTCAAATTACCCCAATTTCTCCTGCCCGTTACCTTTTCTATCTTAATAGATTGAAAAATAGTATCGTCAGTTGGTGACATCAAGTAGGTAAAATATTACCGCAGTCTTAATAAAAAAGGTGTAGCCAGCACGTGAAGATATTTGTATATCACACTCCCGAATTGACCCCAACTGATACAGTTCCAGAATGTGCGATCGCCGTTGATGTTCTGCGAGCAACTAGTACAATGGCTACGGTTTTAGCCGCTGGGGGCGAAGCTGTGCAGGTTTTCAGTGATTTAAATCAACTCATGGAAGTGAGTGAAAAATGGCCTCCAGAAAAGCGACTCAGGGCTGGAGAACGGGGTGGAGCTAAAGTAGCTGGTTTTGAGTTGGGTAACTCACCCTTAGATTGCATACCAGAATTAGTCGCTGGGAAAAGGTTATTTATTAGTACCACCAATGGGACAAGGGCTTTACAACGAATCCAAAATGCCCCCATTGTCCTGGCAGCAGCTTTGATTAATCGGGCAGCCGTAGTTAAATTTCTCTTAGAACAGCAACCGGAAACTGTCTGGATTGTGGGTTCTGGTTGGGAGGGAAGTTATTCCTTAGAGGATACAGTATGTGCAGGGGCGATCGCTCATAGTATTTGCCAACAAACTAATTGTTCCCTCGCAGAAATCGGTGGTAATGATGAGACGATTAGTGCGATCGCTCTTTACTCCCAATGGCAAAATGACCTATTAGGACTACTGCATCAAGCTAGTCATGGTCAACGCTTATTACGTTTAGAATGTTTAGAAGATCTGAAATATTGTTCCCAAACTGATACTTTAGATATTTTACCGATTCAGCAAGAACCAGGAGTATTAAAAAGTCAAAACAACTAACAAGTCAGGAGGTAGGGGCGCAGGGCCTGCGCCCAGTCAGGATTCAGGAGAAAGAAAGGAGAAAATTTCTTCCCCTCTCTCTTCTTTGGCAAATCAAACATAATAATCAGAAATTTTCATCCTGATAATCCTGAAATCCTGGACATCCTGATTCAGACAATTAATCCTGAAATCCTGGACATCCTGATTCAGACAAAGACACACCCAACCACCCGGCAAAATTCTCCATTTGTGTGAAAGAAGGATTTTCTACAACTTTAAGTTGATACTTGCCAGGAATTGATGCAGCTAGAGTAACAGAATAAGTCCGCAATTCATCTTGATGAAAAACAGTAACTTGAATAGAATCATCCGCTCGATAATCCTTCAAGCGTTCATTTAACTGATTTCCCACCCTAATACTATCAATCGCTAATAATTCATCTCCAGCATCAATTCCCGCAAATTGTGCCGGTGAACCCGCTTCCACAAACTTAATTATCTCCCGTCCATTTTCAGTATTTATCCTCACACCCAAATAAGGTTCTTCATTCTTTTCCTCAACTAATTGCAAACCAAAAGGTTGCAAATATTGATTAAAAGGTAAATCGTCCAAACCATGAAGATAGCGTTGAAAGAAATCTCTTAAATCCATACCCGCTACAGACTCAATCACACCCTCTAATTCTTCGGGAGTATAACCAACTTCATCCTTTCCAAACTCCTCCCACATTTGCCGCATTACATCATCCAAAGAACGCTGATTCCCATGATGAACGCGAATTAATAAATCTAATAACAGTGATACCATTTCCCCTTTGATATAATAGGAGATTTGGGAATTACCACTATTAGCATCTGGACGATAAAGTTTAATCCAAGCATCGAAACTTGACTCCGCCAAAGGTTGTACCTTGCGTCCTGGAGTCATTAAATATCTAGTAATTTCCTTACTCAAATAATTCAAATATGCCTTGGTATTATAAATACCCGCCCGTAAAGGAATAATTAAATCATAATAACTGGTTGTTCCCTCGCAAAACCACAAAGATGGTGTATAATTTTCCTGATCATAATCAAACACTTCCAAACCCAAAGGCCGAATTCTTTTAACATTCCATAAATGAAAGAATTCATGGGCTACCAATTGCAAAAATGGCTCATACTTATCCAGATTCTGAAATCCAAACCTTTGATAAATTAAAGAACAAGAATTTTTATGTTCTAAACCACCAAAACCCTGTTGAAGCAAATGCAGCAAAAATACATATCTATCATAAGGTAAACCACCAAACATTTGTGATTCTACCTCAATAATTTTTTGGCAATCAGCAATCATTTGCTGTGGTTGAAAATTTCCTTTTCCCCAAACTGCTAATTCATGAGGTTTTCCCAAAACTTCAAAATTGTATAATTGATGAAAACCAATTTCAAAAGGACAATCAACTAAAGTATCAAAATCAGCCGCGACAAAAGTATTTTTTGTTTCTGCAAATATTGGTAAACCAGTAGTTATTTGCCATTGAGGGTTAGCTGGAATCACCCGGATATATATGGGTAAACTTTCACAACCAGGGATTCTGAAAAATAACGCCGCCCCATTAAAATAACCGTGAGTAGCATCTAAATGATTTGTTCTGACTGTTAATTCATTAGCAAATACCCGATAATGAATAGTTACTTCCGAACTATCACCTTTTTCTACTTGCCAATGATTTTTACTAACTTTATGCCAAGACAAGGGTTTATGATCAGCAAAAGCTGCAAAATCTTGTAAATGTCTCTCATATTCCCGTACTAAATATGAACCAGGAGTCCACACAGGCATTTTTAAATCAAGAACTGCCGATGGATAGTTGACAATGTGTAAAGTCACCTCAAACAGATGGGTTTCTGGCTGAGACATTCCCACCAAGTAATGAATTTGTGGAGAGAGTTCTGAAATCATTTTGTGTGTTGAGTTTTGAGTTACTTATCCATAATCAACAGTCTATGGTTCATCGTCAAGTCCAGGCATATAAAATTAATAATATGATGTATTTATATGCAAGATTTGGGAAAAAACAAGCCAAGGAGTTACCAATTATGACAGTACCTTATGACGAACTAGTTTTTCAATCACCATATTTAGCTGTAGTGAAAGCAAAACAACTGCTAGAGGAGGGGAAAATTAAAGAAGTTGATAATATTTTAGAGAGTTTAGCCGAGTCTATGGGGCGATCATAAAAAAGAGCAGTAATTAATCAATTAACTCGATTGATACTGCATATAATTAAGTGGAAATGTCAACCGGAAAAACGTAGTGCTAGTTGGGTAATTTCTATTCGTTCAGCTAGGGCAGAAATTAATGCCAGTCAAGAAGAAATGCCAGGTCTCAATCGAGATTTTTTGGAATCAATTTGGGATAAGTGTTTTCTAGCTGCAAAACAGGATGCTAGAGATGAAATGGGCAAAAAACCAGATATTATTGCTTTAAGTTGGGATGAAGTTTTTAACGAAACTTATACACTTTGGGAAGATTAGAAAATTTCTATTTGGTAAAAAATCAGGTTATTTACAGCAGCTATCAGTAGTAAAACAGCCTCACTGCAAGGTTTTGTGATTAAAGGTTGTACCTCATTTACCCACAATATGCTGTATCTTGATTCTTGGCTGTTCCCTCTTTCCCAATCATTACACTTCATTGCGAAATAGGCAGTTAAGTAAAAAATATGATAACTTCTGATCTAGTCTAGTAGTCTGTCAACCCGAAAATGACAGGTGAAGGCAAGCAGGGGGAGAAGAGAGGCAGGGGGGCAGGGGAGGGAAGAAAAGAAGTTTTTTCCGATCATTACCCGTCAAAATAAATTTGACGAACTTCTAGTAAAGCAATTACAACTAATTCATCAAGGAGAACTCAGTGGCAATGGAATCAAATGTATTAACGGGCGCAACTGTAGATAACCAAGATATAAGCGAATACGTTGCTCATCTACAACTGCACATGACACTACAAGCTCGCAACTTGGTTCCCAACTTAGTTCCCAACTTCAAACAGACAATTCAAGATAGTCGTCAACAATTACTGCATCAAACCCAAGCGGAATTTGAAAAATTTGCTTCTCGCCAAGGTCTATAGATGTGAACTACCACACACTGACTTCGGTATAGTGTGGTCTTCCCAATTCATCGGGAGTTAGAGATAGGACGTAATTTACCATGACATACTAGACATGGCCAGACATTCGTGGTATGATAGGACAAGCAACAAACCTAGTTCTATCAGATGACAGACCCAAATCTTTCTCTGGTAACACTTACCTATCAGCTTGGTTTTCGCTTACGGTATTGGTGGTCAATAGCCTACGATTTTACCACAAAATTTTGGGGATTAGAACTGTTTAATCACAAGCGACAGAGCAGGGAACTGGCAACGCATTCGGTGGGTGTCGTAACTCAAATAACGGCTACCATGAGAGTAAACTCAGGGTGGTCTGGTCAGTACGGCTTGCTTGATTACTCTTGCAAGCCCAGTCACTTTAGGGCTGGGTTACTGACCCATCTAAATAGGGCTTGCTGATAGCGTAGCGTGGCGTTAGCCATATAAACCTAAAACCCTACGCATGAAGAGTTTTATCTATATAAAAGGTAAACGAGGTGCAAGAAAAATATGATCCTAGCATCAAAAATCGCTCAATTTTCCAGACTTGATATTACTTCTAACTTCTTCTAAGGGAACACCAAAAAATAAATTACCCAATTTTGTGGGATGGGCATCCTGCCCTTCCTTGATGGTTAGCGGGCAAGATGCCCGCACCACAAGAAATTTTTGGGTATTTTTTTAATTGGAAGTCCCTAAATCCTCCTGATAGCGCAGCGTGGCGTTAGCCATACTCCTGGTAGCGCAGCGTGGCGTTAGCCATGCTCCTGAACTTCTGAACTCCTGAACTTACGGTGAATAGTTAAGAGTATTTTTAGTAGAATTACCATAGAATAGAAGCAGACATTGTGGTTTTCACCCCAAAGGTATACTCACAATTTCTGCTTTTTATATTTTTTTACTCATTTAGTTAAGAAAATCACTCTTGGGAAGCAAGACCTAAGAGCAAAAAGCCATTAAAATGATTGCAGTATTAGATCACCAATCATATTTTGTAAAGGTTAAATGGCGGCTTGAATCAAAATGACTTCACTACTCCCTCGAAACCTCAGCGTTGTTATCCGACCAGTCCAGCATAGGGATTTGGAAGGAATTGATCGCTTAACTCAAGAATCATTGTCCCATCTTTCTTCCCAAGAAACTGATGCGGCGATGCGGCAAATGCAATGGTTAAAACACTGGTATGGGTTACTCAAATTCTTAAGTTGGTTTCCTAATCCTTTACAGTACCGTTTCTGGGTCTATGTTGCCGAACAGGGAAGGATACTACTGGGAATGATTCAAGTCTCGCCTTTTAACCGAACTCGCAGCACTTGGCGAATTGATCGGGTGATGTTAGCGGGAACTGGCGATCGCCTGGGAGTAGGTTCACAACTACTGCGCCATTGCTTTGAATCTATTTTAGAAGCACGGACGTGGATATTAGAAGTTAATATTAATGACGTTGATGCCTTAGCACTGTATCGCCACAATGGATTTCAACGGCTGGCAGAAATGACATACTGGGAAATTAGTCCCCAGTTATTAGCAGAATTAATTCAAACCGAGCCAGATTTACCCAACCTCTTACCAGTCAGTAATGCTGATGCTCCCTTACTATATCAACTAGATACAGCATCAATGCCACCCCTGGTACGGCAAGTATTTGACCGGCACACCCACGATTTTAAAACCACTTTGTTTGGTGCTATTGGTGATGCCCTCAAGCAGTGGATGACAAAAACCGAAGTTGTTAGTGGTTACGTCTTTGAACCCCAGCGGAAAGCAGCCATTGGTTATTTTCAGGTGCAACTTGATCGCACAGGGACAAAACCCCATATCGCCACACTGACAGTTCATCCTGCCTATACTTGGTTGTATCCTGAACTATTATCTCAATTAGCCCGTATCGCCCAAGATTTCCCCCAACAGGGATTACAATTAGCTTCCTCCGACTATCAACCAGAAAGAGAAGAATATTTAGAGCGAATTGGGGCTAAACGCCAAGAACATACCCTAATCATGTCTCGTTCCGTCTGGCATAAACTACGAGAATCGAAATTTGTCTCCCTAGAAGGGATTCAGTGGCAGGAAATGTTACAAGGACTGCAACCAACCCGGAAGCCTATTCCTGGGGGGATGTCATGGATGCCGCAACCACAGCAGGTACAGCCAGAAAGAGCTACACCAGTTCAGTCGGAAATTGTAGCTTTCAATCATCAAAACCCTAATATGATAGACACACCTTGTCCATCAGATTCAGCTACAGATGAACCCTATGAGCAACAATAGCGTGATCTCCCAACAGCCATCAAAATCATTTATTTCCGCGTTGGGTGTGGATGTTGGTAGTAAACGCATTGGTTTAGCTGGGTGTGATGGCACAGGATTAATTGCTACGGGTATAACCACAATTGAGCGTAAGTCTTTTGTCGAAGATGTCGAGAAAATTCAGCAAATAGTCAATGAGCGACAAGTACAAATTCTCATTGTTGGTTTACCTTATTCAATGGATGGTTCTATCGGTTTTCAAGCCCGTCATGTCCAAAAATTTGCGGCTAGATTAGCAGAAGCACTGAAACTTCCTTTGGAATATATGGATGAAAGATTAACTTCTTATCAAGCAGAACAACTGCTAATAGCTGAAAATCGCTCTCCATCAAGAAATAAGGGTTTAATTGACCGTAAGGCTGCTGCATTGATTTTACAACAGTGGCTAGATGCTAGACGTAGTTCAGCAATGCGATCGGTAACATTTGCTGATGAGTGATCCCTTTTAACATGGTATTCTAAAAACTATTACTTCTATCTCTGAATTTATGGTTGACATCGGCTGTCATTTAGCGGTTCAATGATTTCCATATATAAGAGTATTGTTACAGTTACATAATTCAGCTATGTATTCATCTCCACTTCCTGAAGACAATGATCACGATTCCGAAAGTTCTCTGATTTTAACAGATGAGCTAAAACGAACACTAGAATGTTACATCGAGCATACCCTCGATGTAGAGGGAGAAAAATATGTTCTCCTTCTTCCTGTAGATTCACCAATAGAAATTTTTGCTTGGCAAGCCGATGGCGACGAAGAAGAAGCCGTTTTGGTGGAAGATGATGAAATCATAGACCAAATTTTCGGCACTGCTCAAGCTGTGCTTTCCGAGCAAAATCTAATTCTCAAGAATACTGCTTATGCTTTGACTGTAGCAGGTGAGTTACCTCCTGAAGATGAATCGAAATTCTTTACTTTAGAAATCGAAGATGAAGAAAATGGTTTAGAACCAGAGCAACTAATGGAAATTGCCACTTTTTATCATGATGAACAGGAGTATGCAATTTATACTCCCCTCGACCCCTTGCTCTTTTTTGCCAGAATTACGAAAACAGGTGAACCAGAATTACTTTCTCCTGAAGAGTTCCGTAAATTTCAACCCCTCTTAGAAGAACATCTTTTTAACGAAGTTGAGTAATTGGTAATTGGTAATTGGTAATTGGTAATTTAATTACTCTTGCCTTTTGCCTTTTGCCTTATTCAAAAATCTAAATTTAATTAGGGTTTGCTTAATAAATCTAAACCTCAAATTTTTTTTCTTCCTTTCTGACTCCTGAATCCTGACTGGGCGCAAGCCCTTCACAAAAAATTATGACTCGCAACCATCTATTAGAGCCTAACTTGATTTTAGCAGGTTCAGTTTTGACGCTGACACCAGATGTTATCCGACAATATGGGCTGAAAGGGCTAGTATTAGATGTGGATGAAACTTTAGTACCGATGACAACAAGTTCTACTTTCCCAGAATTGCAAGCATGGATAGAAGAAATTCGGGTTTGTACGACATTGTGGTTAGTTAGTAATAATTTAAGTGAAGCGCGAATTGGTGGCATTGCCCGTTCTCTTAATTTACCTTATTATTTGGGTGCGGCTAAACCTTCCCGACGGAAAATTCGGGCGGCGTTGCAGGAGATGAATTTACCTGTACATCAAGTGGGGATGGTAGGCGATCGCTTGTTTACAGATGTTTTAGCTGGTAATCGCTTGGGAATGTTTACAATTTTAGTTGAACCAATTATCCATCCCGATTTTACAGCCCTCCGTTCCCATCCTATCCGTAATATTGAAGTTTGGATATCAGAGATATTGGGTGCATCTATTACAGGTAAAGCTATTAAACATTAAAAATTGGGCGTTGCATAATTGAAGTATGAATTTATCCTCACGCAAAGGCGCAAAGGCGCAAAGGTAAGAGGTTTAAAAACATCTTTTTTTTGACTGAAGCTCTAAACTCAGCAACTTTTGTTTCTTATCTGTTCCCTTCTTTTATAACTTACCAGTTCCGTAACTGTACTCGTACTCAATTAAAATCACGAAAATAGCAGCCAGTCAAGCAGTTATTCATAAAAAATTTGTACCAGTTTTGTAAGTGGCACAAACTTGTAGAGACGACCGCCGTTTTTATCTAACTCCGCTGCCAAATTTTAATTGTTTTGTCCAAACTCCCACTGACTAACATTTCTCCAGAAGCAGTAAAGGATAAAGCTGTGACTGTATTAGCATGACCGGCAAATGTCCCTAATAATTCCCCAGATTGTAAATGCCACAATTTGATAGTTTTATCAGCACTACCACTAGCAATAATTTGTTCATCAGGACTTAAAGCAACTGTATTCACACTATCTCGATGTCCTTTGAGAGTGTGAACTAATTCCCCAGTAGCTAAATTCCAAACTCGAATAGTTTGATCTTGACTACCACTGACTAAAAATTTAGCATCAGCACTCATGGCTAGGGAACTAACAATATGAGAATGACCCATCAGGGTGTATATTGGTTGTGTATCTGGCAAATTTTTCTGATTGAGTGTTGAGGATGTTTCCCAAACTTTGATCTTCCGATAGCTACCTGTAATCAAAATTTTCCCATCTTGACTTAACACCATTGAATGGGCTGCTGTATCGTCTAAAGATAGAGTATTTTCGACTTGGCGATCGCGCAAGTTCCAAAACAAAATCTGGCGATCATGACCACCAGTTGCTAACATCTTACCATCAGGTGTAAACGCCACACAACGGACATCTCCATGATGTTTATGGAGAATATCAATTAGATCCAACGCCCCAGTATGCCAAATTTTAACGGTGGAATCTGCACCTACACTTACTAATGTTTGTCCATCGGTGCTAAAAGCCAGGGAATTAACCTCATCTACGTTGGCAGAAATAACCCAAGGATATTCTGATAATGTCTCGATTAATTCACCTTTTGATAAGTCCCATAATTTTGTTTCTCCCCTGCTACCACTAGCTAACATCGGGATTGTTTTCACATTTTTAGTTCCGGCATCTTGGACTACTAAAGTTTTGATAGCATAGGCTAAACAGTTAATACCTTTGGTATGTCCTTTTAATGTTTGCCAGCATTCCCAATCACCAACAATCTTCTTTTTGGGATGTTCTGGTGGTAAGGTTTGAATGGTTTCTACCATCATTTTCTCATCATTTATTGGCACATCATCTGGTTTACCACCCAGAGACTGTAAATACCAATTTAATCCTCCTGCATACAATAGGCTACTGGGAGTTAGATAAGTCTTTGAGTCTGAAAAATCTAGTTGATTTGTCGGTAAAAAACCAGTAATCACTGTTTGTTTGTGGTATCCTGACTGGGTATTTCCTGGATAAAACAAACACAAGAAAATCAATACTTGGTGGTTATTGATATCTTCTTGACTAACAGACCAACGAATTTTATCTTTTTTAATGCCATTAAAACTTTCTCCATCTGCTACGTGAATTTGAATACTTACTTTTGGGTTATTTGCTAACAAATAAGTAAACTTACTTTCACCGCGTAAATTTCCCTCATCATCCAAACCCATATTTTCTAAAGTGTCTTGTGGCACTTTTCTCACTAATTTTCCTAACCGTTCCGTAATCATCCAATCAACAATTTGTTCACGGACAAGATAATCTTCTGCTTGGCGTTGAAAATAAGTCGGAAAGGGAATGATCCAATCAGGATATTCCGGATATTCAGGTGGTATCGGTGGAGGGTTTTTGGCGAGGATTTCAGCTTGCTGACGAGAACATTCAAGAATTTTCGTTAATGAATCCCCCGCAAATGCCATTACCTCACTGTGATAACCTTTAACTCGACTTTCTAAAAGAGAAAGATCCGCCGTTTTCGGTTTTTTCACCCGGTTTAAGAAGTCAGTTTGTTGCGCTTTTAGTAAACTAATCCAATTCATCTGCATGATAGTGGCACACCATTGCATACCCAAGATAACTTATACTAATGCAATAATTACTCAATTTATAACTTCAGCCAAAATTTAGTAATCATTACAGTCTGATGGAATACAAAAACTAGCTAAATTTAATGGTAAACATTAAGCCCTACTGTGATTAAGCACTGCTTAACTTTATATAGCAGTTATTTTTAGGATGCAATACAATCGAGGACGGGAAAACCACGTCCCTACAGGCTTAACGATTTGCTGACTGGATCTCACAAAGAGTGCATACCGCTATATGGTAGGTTATGGGGATTTCGATGATTTCCATAAATTCTAACTAATCTAACTGATAATTTACTGTTTCTATAGAAACACTTCTGGCTAGAAAAATAGTAAGCATTCAAGCCTTAGTCGTCAACTGATCCAGCTTTTTGTAAAATATAGGCAATTCAAATTTATTCTTTGCTAATCCTCCATACTACTGAGAGGTTGTTTGAAAAGTGGTATCCCGTAATTTTCATCACATTGTTACCCCCCTTTCCCTTTGTAAAGAGGGGTGACAATAAAAATCTAGTAGTTCGTCAAATTTATTTTGACGGGTAATGATCGGAAAAAACTTCTGTTCTTCCCTCCCCTGCCCCCGGTGCCTCTCTTCTCCCCCTGCTTGCCTTCACCCGTCATTTTCGGGTTGACAGACTACTAGTACAAAACGGCGTAAATAAACCAACCATTCTAAATCCTCCAAAAGCCTATACTGTCTTCATTTTGACTTTTGACTTTTGACTTTTGACTTCCGCCTTGCGGTACTAGTTCCCTCCCCTTTATAAGGGGAGGGTTAGGGAGGGGTAAAATATTCGATACAGCAATCATGACTTTTTAAACAGACTCTGAGAGAGTTTTTTGGCATCTATCTGATTTTTAAACACTTTCTTATTGATATGTTCAGCATAACTTTATTAAAAAAATAAATACTCTTGTCTAGGGTTTGACTATTATAAAAATAGTTATTTTAATTATGGGAAGCATCAATATTTATTATCTACAAAATTTGAATTTTGTCTGGAATCAATTTTAAATTTATGAATCATAAAAAAAACCTAATCTCTTTAGAAAAAATCATCCCTAATAAATTGTTAAATCAGATACAATATATTCATTGTAGTTTAATTTCCTGGTGGATTTTGCATTGGGGAAGTCAGCCTTTGAAATTTTCTGAAAAATCAGCAATGGTTTTTTCTCCTCATCAAGATGATGAAACCTTTGGTTGTGGAGGGATGATTGCCCGTAAAAGAGAACAAGGAATACAAGTAGGTATAACTTTTTTAACTGACGGTAGAGGTTCTCATGGCTTAGATCCACTTATGCAAAATCAAGTTATCCAGATTCGTCAACAAGAATCTTTGATGGCGTTAAATATTTTGGGAGTAACCCCTTCAGAGATTCATTTTTTAAATCACCAAGATGGCAGTTTAGCTTCTTTGAATATAGAGAAAAGGCAACAGATAATTACTGAAATTTCAGAACTACTAAATTTATATCAACCGGGAGAGGTTTATGTGCCTCACCGTAAAGACTGTCATCAAGATCATGAAGCTACTTATAATTTAGTGAAAGAGGCAATTATCCAATCGCAAATTCATACAGAAATACTTCAATACCCTATTTGGGTATTTTGGCGATCGCCATTATTTATTCTGTTGAAGTTACAAGACATTGCAGCGGCTTATCGCTTATCAGTAACATCAGTAAAAGAGAAAAAACAAAAAGCTATTGCTGCCTATCCTTCCCAGCTTGAGATGTTACCTCGGGGATTTATTAACCGATTTTTATATTCGGAAGAAATATTTTTTAAATCCGAGTGAAGTTGCGAGTGGTAAGCATCTGAAGATTTACTATCAATAATTACAGTGGAGAGAATTTAAATGCGGATTCTACATATTACTAATCATGTCCAAAAAATCGGTAATGGAATTGTTAATGTTGCTGTAGATTTAGCTTGTTTACAAGCAAAAAGTGGTCTGGATATTGCTGTAGCTTCTGCTGGTGGAGAATATGAAAAATTATTAGCAGATCACGGTGTTGAACATTTTCATTTAAATCAATGTCGGACACCATTAAATCTGATTAAAGCTGCTTGGCATTATCGCCAAATTATTAAAGATTTTCAACCGGATATTGTTCATGTACACATGATGACAGGAGCGATTTTAGCAGGTATTTTTCGCAAGAATCGAGAATATCATTTAGTTTCTACTGTCCATAATGAGTTTCAACATAGTGCTATCCTCATGGGGTTAGCTGATCAGGTAATTGCAGTTAGTAAAGCAGTAGCTAATTCAATGATTAAACGGGGTATTCCACCTCAAAAATTGCGCGTGGTTAGTAATGGAACTTTAGGAAGTCCTCGACATAAAAAACTGGCAGATTATCAACCAGTAGAAATGCCACATCCATCTATAACTACTGTGGCTGGGATGTATACCCGCAAAGGTATTTATGAGTTAATTGAGGCATTTAAAATAGTTTCCTCAGACTTTCCGCAAGCACATTTGTATTTGGTAGGAGATGGTCCAGATCGTTCGATATTTGAGGCAATGGTGCAAAATACAGGTGTTAGTAATCGCATTCATTTTGAAGGATTTCAGGCAGAACCGCAACGCTATATGTTAGGAACAGATATCTTTGTTCTGGCTTCACATTGCGAATCTTTTGGCTTAGTGCTAACGGAAGCGCGGGAAGCTGGTTGTGCGATTATAGCCAGTGATGTAGATGGTATTCCTGAGACTTTAGATTATAGTCAAGCGGGGATTTTAGTGCCACCCAAGGATATTCCAGCCTTAGCTAATACTTTGACACAATTATTGAGCGATCGCCAACTTTTAGATCAGTGGAAATTCCGCGCCCAACAAAATTTAGAAAGATTTAGTGCCGCAAGAGTGAATGAAGAAACACTAAATATATATCGTGAATTAATGAGAAAAGACAATATCATCAGAGTCATGGAAACCAGAGAATTAGCCAATCTTAATTAACTGCTGTTCGCTAATGTGCATCGCAATTCCTTTCTCGTAATAGGCAGCTTCATTAATAAAGATCGGATAAACAGTAGAATTTCCTTGATAGAAAATTTCTTCTCCTGTGAAAGTCAGAAAAATAGGATCACCAGGATGCAAAGGTTCATAATCTTGGAATTGAAGTTGGGGATGAATCATCGCCTGAATTTCCCCTACTTCATTTCTTGGATAATCAATCACACCAATTGATTTGTAGACTGTTAGTGTATTATTTTTGGGCAAATCTTTTCCTTGATTATAGTCTTCAAAATAATCTAAAATACTATAAATAAGTTGTTCAGTCTGTTGAAATAATTCCGCATTTAAAATTCCCTGGGGTACGGCACCAACTTCAATCGCAAAACCCAAATCACACAAAGAACGCAGAAAACCACTACCTTGAGGTTGTTCATGAATATAAACCTTCACAGAAGGATTAACTGCACTCAAAACAGCAGCTAATTTCAGCAGAAAAGGATGCCAATTTCCCAGAATAATACATAATCCCATATTGGCAGTAGTTGTATGTACATCAATAATTGTATCTACAGATTCTTGATTTTCTGGTTGTAATATTTGTTGAATTTCTCTTGCCCTTAATTCTTCGTAACTTGAAATTTTTGAATTTGATAATTTATCTTGATTAAAGCAACGATTCAGATCTGTATCAATATATCTTGTCCGTGCAGCAATAGCTTTAGGATTACCAAGTAATGATAAAGTTTCAAAACTGCCTCGATGAATTAAATGGGGATATTGCTGAAACTTTTTCACCAAGTAAACTCCCGTTAACTCATTACCGTGATTTCCGCCGACAATCGCCACCCGATGAATTTGATTCATAAATACCTCATTTATAAGCAACTTAGCTATGAAAGTGAACACATTCTATCAGTCCATAGCCTTTTGTGCTGAGATGCTGCATAAATAATTTTCTCATAGTCCAGATGCCAATAGCAAGAGGAAGGGAGTATAATTAATGATGATAAATTCTGAGATATTCTTTAAAAACGGCAGAAAGAGTATATAGTTTTTGATCATTTTCTAATTTGGATACTAAAAATCTTCTTGTTAATGATTGTAACCCGTTAATTATATCCATTGATGACAATGATAAAAGTTGTTTTATCTCATCTCTAGATATAGGTTGATCATTTTGACTAATTTTCAATAATATCTCTTTTTCAACTTCAGATAATCTCATCCATATTAAATCAAACAGAGATTTAAAATCTTCTGTTAAAATTAAACTATTTTCTTTGATAAATTCGGCAACTTCACTCTGAAAGACATCTTTAATTAAAATACTGATATATTGTAAATATTTAGGATGACTTTCATATAAGTTAATTAAGTTTAACCAAGTTTCCTCATTTTTTAATCCTTGATTTTTTAATATCTCTGTAGCTGCATTATTTAAACCTGATAATTCTAAACAATGAATCGGATAAAGTTCACTATCTAAAGAAATCATTTCTTGGCATTTTTCCTGACTAATGAGAATTAAACAACTTTGATGTTCAATTTCTGTGATCATTTGGAGGAAGGTTTTATAATCTTGATATTCAGGTTTATATTGTCCTGCAAATTGACAATTAACAAAGATATTTTCTAAATCATCTAAAACAACTAAGCATTTTTTATTTTTAAAGATATTAAATAATTGTTTTAATTTATCATCTATGGTTGCTTTAGCTTCTTGTTGACAAACATTCAATAAATCATCAATAAGTAAATCTAGGGATTTAGGAAATTTTAAACTTCTCCAGATAATAACTTCAAATTGTTGGAGATTTAGATCAACAGATCTTTTCACAAGGGTAGTTTTACCAATTCCAGATAATCCTAACACAGAGATTAAATGAGTGTGTTGATTTAATATCCCATTAGATAAATAATCTAAATCTTTTTTTCTTCCGTAAAAACGAGTAATTTTAGGGGATAGCGTTAAATCATGGTAAGAGGATTTAGATTGTTCTATATTATTATTCTGTTGATAATGATTTGATGTTTGATTATTAGAACACCAATTAATATTATTTTTTTCAAAATTAATAATTCTAGATTTTGTAACTCTTTCTATAGTCCAACAAAAATTAGATTTATTAACATTTTGACCTAAACTTTCAGATAATATTTTAAATAGATTCCTACTTTCATCACCGATATAACCCTCATCATAATCATAAATATTGGCAATTTGTCTATAAGTTTTACCCTGAAATAGTTCCTCAATAATCTTTTTTTGCAGATCATCTAAATGTTTATCAGTCTTAGTAAATACTAAATTATCCACAAATTGTAAAATTTCTGTAACAGTCATAAAACTTAGATGAGTTAATCTTTGTAGCCATTATAACTCAATCTGTTTCCAGATTATCAGGGTTTTTCAGGTATTTTCTTAAAATTTCTTAATAAAACATCAGAGAATATCTCATATTTTCTGGTATGACAAAAAAGTAATTAGGTATAAGAATGATTAATCAGGGTTAATTTAAGCAAAATAATTGCACGAAAACAATGGTTAATCAACTTTATTATGGGGACAATTTAGAAGTTTTAAGACGTTACATAAAAGATGAGTCTGTTGACTTATGTTATATTGATCCTCCTTTTAATTCTAAACGCAACTACAATCAAATTTATAATAATATTGGTGCAGAAGATAAAGCACAAGCTCAAGCATTTATTGATACTTGGGAATGGGATGATCACGCTATTCGGGGAATAGATGAAATTATTACTAATTATCATGGTTTATTTACTCAACAATGTATTGGTTTAATTTCAGGTTTAAGTAATGTCTTAGGAAAGGGAAGTTTACTCGCTTATTTGGTGAGTATGACTTTAAGAATAACAGGAATTCATCGAGTTTTGAAACCTACAGGTAGTTTTTATCTACATTGTGATCCTACGTCTAGTCACTATTTAAAGTTAATATTAGATGCTGTTTTTTGTTCTCAGGGTGGAGATTTTTTGAATGAACTTATTTGGTGTTATCGTGGTGGAGGTTCTCCTAAAAAGGATTTTGGTAGACGACATGATGTAATTTTTAGATATTCAAAAACAAAAGATTACATTTTCAATGCAGATAAAATTAGGATGCCCTATCAAGCGGAAGGAATTGGACGAACTGATGATGCAATGTGGGGAAAACATAAAGGTACTAATAAAGTCTATAAACCTCATCCTCTTGGTAAAATACCTGAAGACTGGTGGTTAATTAATATATTAAATGCTAATGATCCAGAACGTTTAGGTTATCCAACACAGAAACCAGAATCATTACTAGAAAGAATAATTAAAGCCAGTTCTAATGAAAATGATATAATATTAGATGCTTATTGTGGATGTGGTACAACTGTTGCAGTTTGCCAAAAATTAGACCGACAATGGATAGGAATTGATATTACTTATCAAAGTATTAGTTTAATTTTAAAAAGATTAGAAGACAGCTTTGGTAAAGATTTTGTAGATACCATCAAACTTCATGGTATTCCTAAAGATATAGAAAGTGCAATAGCATTAGCAAATAAAGCAGATGATCGCACTCGTAAAGAATTTGAAAAATGGGCAATTTTAACTTATACTAATAATCGAGCCATAATTAACACTAAAAAAGGAGCAGATAAAGGAGTAGATGGAACTGTTTTATTTTATGGTGATAAAGGTGAACTAGAGAAAGTAATTTTTCAAGTTAAATCTGGTAAAGTTAAATCAGGAGATATCCGGGATTTACTAGGAACAATGACGCTAGAAAATGCCAGTATAGCTATATTTATAACCTTAGAAAATCCTACAAAAGATATGTTAAAAACCGCCAAATCCGCTGGCTTTTATCAAAATAAATTCATGACTCATAGTTGTGATAAAGTTCAGATTATTACAATTCAAGATATTATTGAAAACAAACAAAAGTTAAATATTCCCTTAATTAATGAAGTTCTTAAAAGTGCAGAAAAACACAAAGAAGTGAAAGTTAATCAAATAGAATTAGATATTTGATAACTTTTAGTAGGTTGGGTTGACGCAAGGAAACCCAACATTTATTATCTTTATCTTATTGGCGTTTTTTATTCATCTCTATAAAACTCCTCTTAAATAGAATTAATCTCATAATCTGTAATATCTTCTTGTTCAGATTTACTGTAAATGGTTAACAATAAAATGCTGGTTTCTGATTCAAGTAAACAAATTACCCGATAACCAGCACTTTTACCTTTTTGAAGATTAAGTAGGTAAACAGAAAAATTTAAAGGTATATAACGGTATGTAAAGTTGTCTCAATGCGAGATTCTGATTGAGTTTCAGCCATTTTAAAAAATGCAATACCCCTCATTTTTATTTTGTTTACCTACTTACTATTTTTGACTCTAGCTTTATAAATATAAACATCTTCATTAAAACCAGTTAATCTATCTCCTAATAAATTTCCTTTTTGCAATTGTGTAATGAAAGATTGAGTATCAGAACGAATATTTCGGTATTTTTTGGCTAAATGTTTTAAATTTCTCTGATATTCAGGAGTTAAATCAATATTAATTAAAAAAGAATCATTCTGCATCAATTCCTTCCCACATTTTTTCTAAAGGGATTCTTTTTCCTGCTTTTGCTTCTTGTAATGCTGTTTTTAAACTCTCTTTTATTTCCTGAATTGGAGTGTCATCAGGATCAGATTCAATGTCATCTGCTTCTGGTAGGAGAATAATTACCTTAACAATATTAAAACCATCAACTTCTAAAGGATAATCTAAGGTTAATTGTCCCTGTTGAATTTTTCCAGTAACTTCTAAGGCTTTCATAGTTTCTAGCTGCTTTTTGTTTAACTAATTTTGATGAAGAAAATATTTCTATTACATCAATACCTTGTGCATTTCCTGTAGGTTGGGTTAAGCGACAGCGCAACCCAACGCATTTGTTGGGTTTCATGCTAATTGCTCCGCGAACGTTCACGTTCCACAACCCAACCTTGTATCTTAGAGGTATGTTAGAAGAAGTGGTAGACCGTCCCAACCTGGGTCAGAAAAGACCGCTTTGTAGCAAGGATCACCACAACAATCTCCATGACAGAACTCGAACAGTCGCCTGGGGTAAAAACTATGAACAAAGACATAGATAATATAGCCCGTATCGTGCAAGGATGAGTGAAATCAAGGGGATGAATAAAAACAAAACAAATTAAAAAGAAGTAATTGAAATTGGAGAGTTAAAAATGGATTATATCTCCCAATGGGTAGGCATTGACGTAAGTAAAGCAACACTTGATGTTTATATCCGTCCAATGGGTAAAGCATTTCAATTTGCTAATACTGAAACAGAAATAGCTAATCTAGTTAAGCAACTTCAATCTAACGATTTAAACCTAATCGTACTGGAAGCAACAGGAGGACTAGAAACAGAATTAATCATTCAATTGCAAGCGGCTCTTTTACCAGTAGCATTAATCAATCCTCGTCAGGGAAGAGACTTTGCTAAAGCTACAGGTAAGTTAGCCAAAACCGATGCCATTGATGCACAGATTTTGGCGCATTTCGGTGAAGCAATGAAACCGGAGGTGTTAGCAATCGAAAGTGAAATGTCACGTCAATTAGGCGAATTAATTAGTCGCCGAAGACAATTAGTAGAAATGTCTACAGCGGAAAAGAATCGCCGTGACCGCGCTCGTGGTAAAGCTTTGACAGATATTGAATCCCATATTGATTATCTTGAGCAACATCTTCAACAACTCAATCAAGAAATTGAGACGTTGACCCAAAATAATCAACAATGGATTGATAAAGTCAATCTACTCAAAACTACTCCTGGCATTGGTCAAGTAATTTCTACCACTTTAGTTTCTGACTTACCAGAATTAGGTCAATTAACTGCCAAACAAATCTCTCGCTTAGTTGGTGTTGCACCAATTAATCATGATAGTGGTCAGCACAAAGGTAAGCGCATGATTAATGGTGGTCGCGCCCATGTTCGTGCCATTCTTTATATGGGTGCTGTTGTTGCCATGCGTCATAATCCTGTTATCAAAACTTTTTATGAGCGCTTGGTTGAACGTGGTAAACCCAAAAAATTGGCCATTACTGCTTGCGTTCATAAAATGTTAGTTATTTTAAATGCGATGATTCGAGATCATCTTCCTTGGTCTATTTCTCAAGACTCACAACCAATTTCTGCATAAAGTTCTACTGTCGTTTTTATACCTCCAATCTAGTTTGGTAATTTATGGCAATCTATAATTTACCTGTTTTGTTCTGTTCTGTTTTTCTCCTCTATTTTCTGACTTTTTTCCTAGACTTTAAATTTTTCCTTAACGATCGCTTGACAATCAAGACAGTCGCTACAAATCAAGGCTTTTTCTAATTTGGACAAGGTATTGTTACATTTTATCATATTTCCTAGAATTATTTTTAATATATCATGCTATAATCAGATTAGAAATTCAAGTCTCTTCCTTTGGCAATTGCCATAATTGAATTAGTTTCTAAATAAATAATCATAATAATTCTAACTCCTCTGTTGTACCATCAAACAAAAGAGTAAATAAGCCAATTTCCTTCATCTCCTCAATGTAAGGAGGGGTTTGACTTTTCCAATGATAAGCTAAATCTCTTAACCATGATTGAGTTAAAGTTATTAAAGTAGATTGATAGATGATTCCTTCGATGCTTTTTGGATTATAATGTTCTAAAACCTTTTTCGTGTCCAATCTTGCTACTTCTGTAAAAGTCGGACTCTTAAAGATTCTCATGACATTAGAATTAACAAACATTAAAAAAGGAATATGCTGGTATTGTTCCATTTTTAAGATATTAATATCTGGGGAAGAATACATTTCTGCAGATGAAATTTTGCCGAATCTAGGTAATTGGTTTATTGATATCTGTTTTGGAAAAACTTAACTTAACTTTTCATTTCAACTAAACACTTGATAATTTCAAATAGACATACTTCTCACTCGGCTACTTTTTTCTGAGTGTAGACTTTTCATGTGCTTTTTATGCCCTAAACTCAGCAACCGCAATATTTCCTCTAATCATGATTATTTTTATTTCTAGAATGACCATAAATTATTTTTTGGGACAATTTATTTCTTGGTAGTCCCTTAAATCTCACCCGTGTTTAGTATACCTTTTGCTTTTGTTGTCTAATTATGAAATTAATTCCGAAATTCTAATATATGTTGAGCGACAATTTGCGGTTGTTCCAAATGAGGAATATGTCCACAATCTTTAATCCAAATTAGCTTACTTTGGGGAATAGCTTTGGCAAACTTGGGAGCATCCCCAGTTCCCAAAATTTTATCACTATCGCCCCATAAAATTAAAGTTGGTTGCTCAATTTGGGCAAGTTGGGGAAATTTAAAAGCGCCATAACCGCCACTTTTGGTAAAAGCAATTAAGGCTTGAGTCCAATTAGGCATTTGTAAGTGTAATTCTCCGCAACACAAAGCATCCTCAGAGATGAGATCAGGGTTTTTGTATGCAGTTCGACAAATACTTTTACGCACTTTGGGATTCCGCAAAAATTCCGTTGCCCAATAGTCCAAAGGTGGAAATATATATTTGCTTAATGGGGAATTACCTTTTAATCCCGCACTATCTATTAATACCAGTTGTTTTACTGCTTCTGGATAGGTGAGGGTAAAATCTATAGCCGCAGCCCCACCCATTGATGCACCCACCAAAATCACAGGTTGGTTAATCAGGGTTTGCCAAAACGAGTGGAGATGGGTTTTAATGGCGATCGCACTGTAAGCAATCCCCGGTAATCTATCTGTAAAACCAAATCCCAACAAATCTACAGCCCAAACTGCGTTTTTTTCCGCCAATAGAGGCAAAAGTCGGCGGTATTCTAACACCGAACTATCAAAACCATGAATTAATAAAATCGGTGTACCACCGTGACCTTGTTGGATATAAGTGGTATTAATGGATTCATTAGATAGAAACGTGCTAATCGCCTGACTTTGGATATTTTGAGCCAAAGCGATGGATGTTGGTTCTGTGAGTTGACCAACGGCGGCAGGAAGAAAACTTGGAAACATAAATTCCAGTGTACATCAGTGCGTACCACCATGACCAATACCTAGTGATCAACTAAAAATTTTTAGGTTTTAATTCCGGGGCTTTGGCGCCCATTTTCTTGTAAAATAAGAATCGGTTATCCCAAACGTAGGAGATTCAAGCCATGCCAATGGCAGTTGGCGTAATTGAAACATTAGGTTTTCCTGCGGTTTTAGCATCAGCAGACGCAATGGTTAAAGCCGCTGGTGTCACCATTGTCTATTACGGTATCGCCGAAAGTGGTCGTATGATAGTTGCTGTCAGAGGCCACGTTGCGGAAGTGCAAACAGCCGTAGCCGCTGGAATTACTGCTGGTGAAGAAGTTTATGGTGGTGAGGTTATTACCCACTACATTATTCCCAACCCCCCGGAAAATGTGGAAACAGTTTTACCTATCCACTTCACCTCCAAATCCGAACCTTTCCGTATTTTCTAAGAGAGTTAGCTATCAAAAATTGAAGTATTCCTTCATAAAAATAATTTGTAGCAACCGATAACTTTATATTCATAACAGGAGATTAAAATGTCACTACAAGCTGTTGGATCATTAGAAACCAAGGGTTTTCCCGCCGTTCTCGCAGCAGCAGACGCAATGGTAAAAGCCGGTCGAGTTACCCTCGTTGGTTATATCAGAGTTGGTAGCGCTCGCTTTACCGTCAATATTCGTGGTGATGTTTCTGAAGTCAAAGCCGCTATGGCAGCCGGTGTGGATGCTGTAGAAAAAGTTTATGGTGGTACTCTCGAATCTTGGGTAATTATTCCCCGTCCCCACGAAAACGTAGAAGCTGTATTGCCAATTGCTTACACAGCAGACGTTCAACAGTATCGAGATTCTGTGGAAAATCCCATCATTGGTGCAGCTAGAGGCTAATTTGTATATTCGGCTGGTAATGGTTAATAGGTAATGGGTAATGGGTAATGACCGGGAATTTTAGATTTTAGATTTTAGATTACAAAAATTTGGTATAATTACCCGTACTTGAGGACGGAAAAATACTCGCTGCGCTGCGTACGCTTCGCTAACGTTAATTCCAAATTTTCAACCTCTACACTGGTTTGGTGGAATCAATCCAAAATCAAGTGACCTCCTATTCCCTCTTTCCCTAACTAGCAGAATACGGCGTAAGTAAGCCCACCATTCTCAATCGTTCAAAAGCCTATAAGTAGGTGAACACAATAAAACCAAAGTGTGTAAATAAAAGTAAAATCGCCCAAAGCTTCTTCACTTTTGCCTTTTGCCTTTTGCCTTTTACCTTTTGCCTCTTAGGGAACACCAAAAAATAAATTATCCAATTTTGTGGGATGGGCATCCTGCCCGTCCCTGATAATTAGCGGGCTTTTCGTCCCGCACCACAAGAAATTTTTGGGTATTTTTTTATTGGAAGTCCCTTACCCCTTGCCTATTACCCCTTGCCTATTGCCTCTTGCCTCTTGCCTCTTGCCTTCCCATAACGACAATTTTCAATGCTAACCTACTTAATTTGGTATTGCAGTCTATTGAACGAATTAAATAGGAGTTATTACCTGCTACTAAATCGCTAAATCTAATTTCGAGGAGTGCAATATTGCTATGACAAAAGATGGGGCAAATCTAGCTCAATATTGGCAACAGCGACTAAGTACAGAATGTCCAGAACAAAGTCAGACTACTAGAGAAAGTATTCTTAACTGGCTTTTGGGAGTAGATTTAGAAAGGTTTAATTTACTTAACCCAAAAGAAATAGAAATTGCTAAACAAGCAATGGAATATCGGTGGCGAATTCTGCACAAACGTTATTTAGGTATAGGCAGAGAGAAGGCTTATCGTCAACTGATTAGCCGATTGGGTAGTGTAGTGGCAGTCAGAAACAAAATTCAAACTTGGATATCTCTCAGCCGCGATCGCCAACGGAGCGTTATTGATGTCCTGCAAGAAGTCCTCCAAGACCTGATACAAAGTGACTCATATATCCAACAACAAATGACTCACATTGCCGCATTAACAACGGACAAAAGGTTGCGGGACACATTACTATTTGCCAGCATCGAAGAATATTGTTTACGTCCAGTTCGGAATCAACCAATCTTAATATACCGCTTTGTTAACTACCTGCGAAGGATTCAGCGGGGAGGCTTAACACAAGTACCTAGCAGCGAATTAGTGAAACTTGTTTCCGAGGAAATTCTCGCCGAAAACAACGACAATCCAGTGAACTTAGTTGATAATCAGGCGATCGCTCAATATCAAGAAACCCAACACCTAGAAGAACAAATAGTCAACCGTCAACTCGTACAGGAAAAATTTGAACAATACCTGTTAGAAAATATTGGACAACAGGCAGTAGATTGGTTGCGCTTATATCTGCAAGGCACATCCCAAGAAGAAATTGCCAAACAACTCCATAAACCCATCAAAGAAGTATATCGTCTGCGGGAAAAACTCAGTTATCATGCCGTCCGCGTTTTTGCCATCAAAGGTCAACCAGAACTGATTGATAACTGGCTGTCCACTTCCCTAGAAGAACATAATCTAGGGCTAACAGAAACCCAATGGCAACAACTTCCAGAAAAAATCACCCCTCTAGGACAACAAATCCTCAACCTCCGCAAAGCAGGTAACTCCATAGAAACTATAGCCCAACAACTACAACTTAAAAATCATCAAGTTCTAGGTGAATGGACAAAAATTTATCTTGCCGCCCAAACTCTGAGAATTCAGAATTAACATATAGGAATCCGGTTTGATTCTGTGAATTTACTTGTGTGGTCAGGGAACAGGGAACTCTTAACTGGGAACAGGAAAGACAGAATTGATACCTACTGAGTCTTGTATGGCTACGCCACGCAGGCTATCAAAAATCAAATAGGAGTCCTATAGGTATACTCAAAACGGTTGGGACATGGACTTTTGTAAAATCACGAAAACCCTATATTTGTAGGGGTTTAGCTCTTGCTTTACCCCTAACTGGAGAATCAAATAATTAAGTCATGTTGGGTATAATTGATAATTGGTAATTGGTAATGAAAAAATTCCTATCCACTGCCCCCTGATTTCTACTTACCATCCTTCCTTAGATATATTCGTCAACCACCCATCACTTCCCTTCGGGTAAGTGAGGGCTTGTAAAAGCCTAGTTGACCAGACTCAGTTCTTAACCGAACTACGTTAGAGGTAAGAGTTAAAGACCTACCAGGGGATGCGTAGCTAGTTCCCTGCTCTAGAACTTCAAAGTTAAACAGGCTTAAGGGTTAAACCAGTGCTTTTAAGATAGTTACCGACCTCTAACATTGTCAAAGCTAACATTACCCGCAAGGAGGCTCTTCGGAGCAAAATATTATGTCCAAAGTATTTGTTTTAGACACTAAAAAAAGACCACTAGACCCAATTAATCCAGCACAGGCTAGACAGTTATTGAGAAACAAAAAAGCAGCAATATTTAGACAGTTTCCATTCACAATTATTCTCAAAAAATCCTGTCCTGACTCCCCAGTATCGTCGCTAAGACTAAAGATTGATCCTGGTGCAAAATTCACGGGAATGGCATTAGTTAACGATTCAACTGGCGAGGTTGTATTTGCTGCTGAATTAAAACATAGAGGCTTTGCAATTAGAGATGCTTTAACCTCTAGAAGACCTAGAAGACAATTAAGAGGTTCTAGACGTGCCAGAAAAACTCGTTACAGACAACCAAGGTTCTTAAACAGAAACCTCCCAGAAGGATGGTTAGCACCGAGCTTACAAAGTCGGGTTGAGAATATTAAAACTTGGGTTGAAAGATTGCGTAAACTCGCACCAATTGAGGATATTAGCCAAGAGCTAGTACGCTTTGATATGCAGTTAATGGCTAATCCTGATATTCAAGGTAAGGAATATCAACAGGGAACTTTAGCTGGTTACGAAAGCAGAGAATACTTACTAGAAAAGTGGGGTAGACAATGTGCCTACTGTGGAGTGAAAGACGTTCCTTTTCAAGTAGAGCATATTCATCCACGAGCCAAGGGTGGTAGTAATTCAATTACAAATCTCACTTTAAGTTGTGAAAAATGTAACACTAAAAAAGGCACGAAAGACATCAAAGATTTCCTCAAAAAAGACCCTTTAAAGTTAGAAAAAATCTTGAAGCAAGCTAAAAGACCACTGGCGGATGCAGCGGCAGTAAACGCAACTCGCTTGGTATTACTATTCGTTTTCAAAGCAACCGGATTACCTGTAGAAACAGGTTCAGGAGGGTTAACAAAGTTTAATAGAAGTCAGCAAAATCTAGAGAAAACGCACTGGATTGATGCAGCTTGTGTTGGTCAATCAACTCCAATTCTCAATATCAAAGGTGTTAAGCCATTGCTAATTACAGCTAATGGTCACGGCACTAGACAATCTTGCCGAACTGACAAGTACGGTTTTCCTTCTAGATATGTCCCCCGGTTCAAATTTGTTAATGGTTTTCAAACCGGAGACATTGTGAAAGCTGTTGTCACAAAAGGTAAAAAGATTGGGGCATATATCGGACGAGTAGCGGTGAGGACTAGCGGTAGTTTCAATATCTCAACAATATCTGGACTGATTCAAGGTATCTCTTACAAATACTGTAAATCAATTCACAAAAAGGACGGTTACGAATATGGAAAATCAAAGATTTGTTAATTGCTCAACTGTCCCTTTCATTGTTTGTGCTGGCGCACAAAATTACTCAAGGGACATTTCACAATTAACCCTCCATTCCTCCCATCACCAAACTGAGTACAGTTTTGGTGGGGGTCTCTTGGAGGTTTAGATGAAAAAAGATATTATTATTGATACTTTTCCACTCCTAAGTACATCAAGTCTAGAAACCAGAGAATGGCTGCTGAATATAGCAACTGAACATGATTACCCATCAGGACGGGCTGTTTTAATGGAAGATGCCTGGGGTAATGCAGTTTACTTTATTGTTTCCGGTTGGGTGAAAGTTCGCCGCACCCATGGAGAAGAATCCTTCACCATAGCAATTTTAGGACCAGGTGATTTCTTTGGAGAAATGGCTGTTTTAGATGAATTCCCCAGGTCAACGGACGTTGTTTCCCTTTCCAAAGTAAAACTACTAAGTGTTTCTAGGGAGAGCTTTCTTCAAATCCTGTTTCAAGACTCACATTTACATCATAGAATGCTGCAACTGATGGTAGGCAGAATTCGTCAAATTAATCTGCGGCTACAAATGCGCTTGTCACCACCTGCGGTTAAACTTGCCCATACCTTAATAAGTTTAACCGATAGTTATAGTCAAGAATCAGAACAAGTCCAGAAAATTTTTAACATTCCCCTGAAAGATTTGGCAGAGGTGACAGAAATCACCTTGGAAGAAACAACCAAAATCATGGAAAAACTCTCTGAAAAGGAATGGATTAAAATTGATACTGCTAACAACACCATTAATCTGATTAACTATACACAACTCGCGGTTTTAGCCAGCAAGATCTAATCTTTCGGCAGAGTAAAAATACTTGAGAAAATACTAAATTTAGCCAGATATAGACTCAAATCCAGCCAATATGTCATAAGTTAAAAAGAGTGTTCCAGAGAAAATTGATTTATGACTACTACCATCAAGACCGAACCTGATTTAGCATCCCGTTTCGTCAATAGCATCTTAGCCATTAAACCCGTAGCTAATCTTGCTAAACACCGAGCTAGACAAATGATGATTAAACGGGCTGAAAAAATTGGTGTATTTTGGACAAAGGAAGTAGAGAAACTGCAAACCCGTGATTGGGGAAGCGATTTAGCGCAAGTCCAAAATCCGCAGCTAAACTACCCAGATTACTACGTCACCTCATTCCACGCCTATGAAACCGGAAATCTCAGTTGGCAAGCTGCTTTTGAAGTAGAATCTGCGGCTCATGCTGTCCACTCTAGGATTTGGCAGAAACCGGAAAATCAAGGTGACGCAAAACTTCGCCAAAGCTTTCACGATATCCTCAAAAATTCTATTTCTGAGCAGCCACAAGATGTTATAGACTTAGGGTGTAGCGTCGGCATGAGTACCTTTGCCCTACAGGCAGTTTATCCCCACGCCAAAATTACCGGTTTAGACTTATCCCCTTACTTCTTAGCTGTGGCTAACTATCGTAGCCAAGAACGTCAAACCCAAATTAACTGGGTACATAGTCAAGCAGAATCTACAGGCATAGCAGATGCTTCCTTTGATTTAGCTTCGATTTTTTTGATGTGTCATGAATTACCTCAATCAGCAACTCACCAGATTTTTGCTGAAGCTAGACGTATTTTGCGTCCCGGTGGACACCTAGCAATTATGGACATGAATCCCAAATCGGAAATTTACAAAAAAATGCCAACTTATATTTTGACGTTGCTTAAAAGTACCGAACCTTATTTAGATGAATATTTCAGTTTGGATATTGAACAAGCCTTAATTGGGGCAGGTTTCCAACCTCCTTCTATTACTAGCAATAGTCCTCGTCACCGTACTATCATTGCTCAGGTGAGTGGCTAATTTATATTTAGTGTTGTGGGCAGTTATCCCCCCCCTGCTGTTTTTGTGGTTTTATTACCGCAGAACTCCTGCTGCCCCACCTTGGTTCAATTTATGGGTTTTGTTCATTATTGGCGCTATCTCTGGTTTTGCTGCTCTGGGCTTAGAATGGGCTATGGAAAATGTGGCTAACCGAGTTTTAGACTGGCAACAGATCCAGCGTCATTTTTCTGGGGTCGTTTTCCGGCAAATATTAGCGATCGCTCCCATTGAAGAAGGTTGTAAATTAGTAGCAGTTATTCTGCCCATTTCCTATCTACAACGTCAGTATCATCTCCGAGCTACCACAGTTTTTTTGTTTACCATAGCCGTAGCTTTAGGTTTCACAGCGGAAGAAACCTGGATTTATTTATATCACGGCACATCTTCCATTCTCGACCGTAGCATTGGTACACCAGTCCATGCCATGTTTTCTGCTCCTTGGGGATATGCTTTAGCAATATACATTTCTGCCAGTAAAAGGTTTAATCGCCATCGGCATTTAATTTTTATTGCTTGGTTAAATTCTGTTTTCTTTCATGCTTTAGTCAATATTTTATCTATTTCTGTGAGGTTTTCACGACCCACAAATTTACTCATTTATTGTTTATTTCCTGTACTATTATGGATGTTTTGGCGGTTAGAACAACTACTGCGAAAACTCCAGAAAAAACATCCTTTAGAGTTAATTTCTGGACGTACATCCTCAGTCCGCACTTGGCAAAGATGTTTAGTATTGTCAATCCTATCACTAGGCGGAAATTCTCTATTTGGATTATTGATTCTCTCCAGAAAAATTAGTCCTTTGCGGTGGGAACTTTGGTTTGATCCGAAAATTTTCTGGTTTATAGTCCAAGAACTATTATTCAATTTTGGGTTAGGACTTTTAGCTTGGTTAATTTATCGCTATTTACGCAGTTTAGCCGGTCGTCGGTATTTGTTTAACCGATAATTAGCATTATGAAAAGAACGGAGAATAAAACAATGACCATGATCACAATAGATGATGAATTAATTAATGAAATTATCGCAGTCAGTCACTATGAAAATGCACAGGAAGCAGTCATCAACATATTATCCAACTACTTGCAGCAACAAAAAAAGGAACTGCCTTTATTTGAGCGATTACGTTTTATAGATGATGAATCTGCCGAAGATGATATCGCCTCATTGTTTGAACGTGATCAAGACACAGGCAGGAATTTTGAACTATGACTTATCTAATTGATACTTGTGTAATGTCTGAGTTTGTTAAAAAAGCTCCCAACCCCCAAGTTAGTCAATGGTTTAATCAGCAACCAATGGAACAGCTATTTTTAAGTAGTATTACCATCGCTGAAATAAAAAAAGGGATTTATAAAATCCAAAACTCACAACCTGAACGATATCAAAAACTAAAAATATGGCTGCAAAAAGTAGAAATTGAATTTTATTCCCGTGTTTTACCGATACATGATGATATTTTAGATAATTGGGCAAAATTTTCTGCAAATGCAGAATTGAAAGGTAAAAAATTAGCCGTAATGGATAGTCTGATTGCCGCAACAGCGCATTATCATAAATTGACTTTAGTTACTCGCAATATTGATGATTTTAAAATGACACCAGTTAAAATTATCAATCCTTACAATCTTGAGTGAATTTTATAATCCTGAAGACGGCTTTTTGCAGTTCGCATAAAATATCCAAATATATTTTTACTAACCAAATAATGATCTGATTAACTAGCTTTGAGTTCCTATGTTGTACAATATAGTTGTAAAACTTATTAAAAAAGAGAATGTTAAGCAAAGAAACCACTTACTCGCAAGCAAAGTTGAATTTAGCAACTATCTTATATCAGGTGTGTGACCAACGGGAAATTATAGTAATTAAACGTCGTAATCAGAAAAATGTGGCGTTAATTGCCGAAGATGAACTTTCCAGTTTATTAGAGTGTGTTTATTTATTAAGATCACCTGAAAACGCTAAACGTTTATTTCGGGCTTTAGAATGGACTCAAACAACAATAGAAACTCCTCAAACATTAGCTGAATTAAAAGAGGAGTTAGGAATGCAAAAAAGGGGATAAGATATTAGATTTAGTAGCTGATATTCTTGATGGTCAACCGTTTACGGGCTTAGGTAAACCTGAACCTCTTAAATATATTGTTCCTGATACTTGGTCACGACGCATTGATTTATAACATCGTTTGGTTTATAAAGTCATAGAAAATAAAGTTTATTTTTTACAAGCTCGTTATCATTATGAATCAAAATAGATCCCCGACTTCTCAAGGAAGTTGAGGATCTGGATAGGTTTAAACTATTGCCAATACTGGTTGACTTACTGCTGTATTAACAGATATTGATTCAGAATCAGCCGCATAGATTTCGCAAGCATTATTGGGACTTTCCACCAATTTAACTTTGTAAAGAGTTGCACCTAAGTCTTGAATAGGCGATCGCAAAGTATTACTAATATAAAGAGCAATATTTTCCGCAGTCGGCACAACTTGATTAAAGAAAGCAACATCCTTATTTAAGAAAGTATGATCAAATGGCTCAATCACATAATCTGTAATTATCTGATTTAAAGCCCCCAAATCAATCACCATACCCGTAGAGGAGTCAATATCCCCTTTTATGGTCACTTCTAATTGATAATTATGTCCATGTCCATTTACACGGGCGCATTTACCATAAATTTCCGTGTTTTTGGCCAAACTTAAATCAGGGTGTGCCAATCTATGAGCAGAGCTAAAATGAGTGCTAATACTCAAATACCCCTCCATATCCTGACCCGAATAATCTGCCCACAGTTGATGACTTTCAAACAGTTTAACGTTGGATAGCTTCACCCCTAATCCATCAATGGGCGATTCTAAAAGACCATGAATGTAACGGGAAATATTCTCTGTCGTGGGGACAATATCGGCAAAATAAGGAATATCCTCATTTACACAAGAGTGATCAAATATTTTCACCACATAATCTTCCACCACTCGATTTAAAGCAGCTACATCCACAATCATGCCCGTACGGGAGTCTATTTCCCCTGCCACAGTCATCTCTAGATGATAATTATGTCCGTGAGTCTGAGTACATCTACCATATTTATCAGCACTGAGGTTGGGCGCTAGGCGGTGAGCAGCACTAAAATGAGTTCTGATAGTTAAATTAGCTTGTTTTCCCTCTCCCTGATAATCTGCCCAAAGTTGAGGATGTTCAAATAACTGGACGCGCACCAAAGGTAAATGGGGTGCTAACCGTTCCCAAATCACTCGCGCCATATTTTCCGTCGTGGGGAGAGTTTGTTGAAATTCTGTCCACACATCATTGAGATAGGAAAAATCTAGTTGACCGGTAACTTCCTCTTTGATGACGTGCTTCACATCGGACAGATTTAGTACCATCCCATACTCATCTAATTCCCCAATCATAGAGATGAACAAGACATAGTTATGTCCATGTCCAGGAAATTTCGAGTAAGCACCAAATTTTTCTAAATTCTCGATTTCACTCAGTTCGGGGAACCAATACCGACCAACTGCTGAAAACTGATCGCGGCGATTAACAATACATTGCATGAGTATACTGGGAAGAGAATTTAATATTTCTTAAACTTTGACTATTTACAGCATAAACCAATTTGTTACCTAGCGATCGCTGAATTTTCCGGTTGCTCAATTTTCCGAAAATACTTGGCAGTTGAGTAAATACAAGTAACGCTATAATCAGAGGTTGAGATTAACGAACGGGTTCAAGTCCGGGGTTCCGCATATCAATTTTGGATTAATCTCAAATCCGAAATTTAAAATCTAAGATTGTGATCACAAGTTTACAAAATTCTTTAGTTAAACAAATCCGCAAGTTGCACTCCACAAAGGAGAGAAATAAGCAACAACTATTTTTATTGGAAGGAACGCATTTGCTGGAGGAAGCTTGTGCGGTTTCCTATCCCTTAGATGCGGTATGTTGTACTTCGCAATGGCATGATACACATTACCAACTATGGGAAGTGATTTGTAGTCAGTGCTATCGGGTGGAAATTGTCAGTCCAGAAGTTCTAGCAGCAATGGCTACAACTGTCAATCCTGATGGTATAGTAGCTATCGCTCAACGAGAGGCACAACCAAGACAAATTCCTTTCACTGGCTTAGTTCTGGCCTTAGAAACTGTCCAAGATCCTGGTAACTTAGGAACTATGATTCGCACAGCCGCAGCCGCAGGTGCATCAGGTTTGTGGTTAAGTGAAGATAGTGTAGATTTAGATAATCCCAAGGTTTTACGAGCTTCTGCTGGACAATGGTTTCGCTTAAACATGGCTGTAAGTGCAGATTTGAAAACCACAGTTCGGCAAAGTCAGCAAGCAGGAATGCAAGTAATAGCTACCTTACCTAATGCCGATTCAACCTATTGGCAAGTAGATTGGCGTAAACCTAGTTTAATATTATTGGGTAACGAAGGGGCAGGATTATCAGCGGATTTAGCCGCATTAGCGGATATCCAGGTGAAAATTCCCCTCAGTCCTGGAGTAGAATCTTTGAATGTAGGGATCACTGCTGCTTTAATGTTATATGAAGCTCAAAGGCAGAAAATGCTGGATAAGCCGAAAACCTGAGTAAATCAAGAGTTTTCGGGTTGAAAAGGTGAATTAGGTGTAAGAAATCAGCTTTGAAACCGTTCATTTATCGGTTACTTTTCCAGATTTAATATTATTTCTTCCTCCTGAGTCCTGATTCCTATTTGTTTTTTTGCTCTAAATACTGTTCAATATCAGCAATTGCATCTTCCCAAGCGGCTAGATCAAAAGTATGAGTATTCTCACTGCTTTCTTGGTTTGTAGAATTACTTGTATCTGATATGGAATGATTTAGAACAATATCTTCTAACTGATTGAGGAATTCCTCAATATCTTGATCAACAGAATTGCTTTGAGAGTCTTTAATAGGCTTCATAATCTTCATAAGAGAATCATGATTGATGTATGTAATGATGAGTTGCAGTGACTAATCCAACCTTCTGTATGAAGATGAATAAATTTGTAAAACAAGGGTTAATTTGGCTGGGTACAGCTACCATTGCCTTGAGTTTAATGGCGTGCGATAACTTGTTTGCCCCTCAAGGTAATCTGGTTGAGAGAGTCAGTGATGGTGACACATTAGTGTTGAAAAATGCTGATGGTCAAAAGTTCACAGTGCGGTTTGCTTGTATTGATGCTCCAGAAATACCCCATTCTCAGAAAGAAAAAAAGAGTAAAATTACTAAAGATGTAAGTCAGTTTGTTTGGGGGATGAAAGCAAAAATACGGATAGAGGAACTGATCAAGCAAACAGATAATCGTGTACAGTTAAATATCACAGACAGCGATAGCTATGGCAGAAAAATTGCAGAGGTGCGTTTAAAAGATGGCACTTTTTTACAGCAAGTTTTGCTAAGAGAAGGATTGGCTAAAGTATATCGTTCTTATTTAAGTAAATGTCCGAGCAAGGACATAGTACAACAAGCCGAAGCACAAGCGCAACAGCAAAAAATTGGGGTTTGGAGTGATAAAAAATTTGTTGACCCTTGGGATTATCGGAAAATAAAAAGACAAATTAGAGATTAGTGGAATGTCACTCGATTTTGGATTGACTCTACCCTCAAGTGTATAAGTAGGTTAATACAATAAAACCAAACTGTGTAAAGAAACGTAAAATCGCAGCAATTCTCATTTTGAAACGAGTTTGCGCCATTTCGGCGAACTGCTTGCAGCAGCGCTTCGCTATCCCCGGATTTGTTAAGAATTGTAAAACCCTATGAATTTAAGGGTTTAAATGTCATGAAACCTTAAAATGAGAATTGCTGGTAAAATCGCTGAAAACTTCTTTACTATTGCCTATTGCCTTGCTATAGTGAGAATTTTTAACGCCAAGCTACTTACTTGGATTCATCCATATTTCTAATCGGCTAAAAAGTTGGGAAGAAATCAGAGTTAAACACAAATAAATTACAGCCACAGCCGCATAAACTTCAAAAGCGCGATAATTTTCTGAAACAATTAATTGTCCTTTTCTAAATAATTCCTCAAACCCAATTACAGCAACTAAACTAGTATCTTTCAATAAACTAATAAACTCATTACCTAAAGGTGGTATCATGCGGCGTAATGCTTGAGGAAAAATCACATAAGTCATAGTTTGCACAGAATTTAAACCGAGTGATTTGGCTGCTTCTGATTGTCCAATTTCAATAGATTGAATTCCTCCACGCACAATTTCCGCAATATAAGCTGCACTATTTAAACTTAACGCAATTACTCCAGCCGCAAGACGATTTAAAGTCAAAGTAAAACCCATCTCTTGAGAAATTGCTGGTAAGCCAAAGTAAATCATAAATATCTGTACCAATAACGGCGTTCCTCGGAAAAAATCTATATAAGCCCTGGCTAAAAACCGCAAAGGTTTAATATGAGAAAGCCGAATTATCCCAATTAGAGAACCGCTAGTTAAACCACATAAACCTGATATAAATGCTAATTGTAATGTTACCAATACACCCGTTAATAAAGTTGGCAAAGATTGCCAAAATACAATAAAAGAATTTAATCTAGTTGTGTTGTTTTTTATGAATGGTAATGTTTCTGGTAATATTGGCGGTGTAGATTTAAACCATTTTTGGTAAATTTGCTCATAGTTACCGTTTTGTAATACCTTTGTTAAACCTTGATTAATTAAAGATAAATAAGGAGAATTTTTAGCAGTTGCAATTCCATAAAATTCCTCAGTTAGTAATTGTTCTATAACTTTGATTCCTTGCAAATTACCTGTATTAATAGCATATAAAGTTACAGGTGCATCATTAATAACTGCATCTACATTGCCATTTTGTAATTCTTGGAGGGCTAATGGTGCAGAGTCAAAACTGCGAACTTCCGCCCCAATCACACTTTTAGCCTTTTCTGCGCCGGTTGTGCCAATTTGAACAGCAATTTTTTTATTTTGGAGACTGTCAAAGCCTGTAATATTTTGATTATCTGCACGAATAGCTATGGCCAAACCTGCTTTAAAATAGGGACGAGAAAAAGCCACTGTCTTCGCCCTCTCTGGGGTAATAGTAATGGAACTAATCGCCCCATCTATAGTTTTAGCTTGCAGTGCGGGAATAATGCCATCAAAAGGTATACTCTGAAATTCTACCCGAAAATTAGCAGCAGTCGCTATTGCTCTCATTAAATCAATTGAAAACCCTGCTAACTCTCCACCTTTACTTTGAAACTCAAAAGGCGGAAATGCTGGTTCAGTAGCTACTCGGAGAATGTAATTTCCGCGATAATTTCCACTACAACCAGCCAATAAACCACAAATTAAGACAATAAGCACACACAACCGACTAAAATCAAATCTTACCATCTCCCCCTCGGTCGCATCATCTGCACTTAGAGTAGTTCATTCACAAGACTACAACAAAGTCATAGATTATATGAACTAAAAGAGAATGAAGAAAGTTAAGATATGTATCTTCTCTGTTTTGAATTTTTATAAAAATTCACGCAAGAACTCAAAAGGATTATCCTCCCAACAGGGTTCGGGTACTAACCAAACCAATTTGCTTTTAATCTCGTCTTCAATTTCATCGCTATCGTCTCTATCAAATAGTGAAGTTAAAAGTTAAAGCTTCCCAATCGCGTTCTCTTAAGGAGTTCAAAGAGCAATGAGTTGTGTAAATGCGGGATAAGTTAAAGCATTTTCAAAATTGGTAACTGGTTCTGCTGTTTGCATCAAGCAATTTTATATTAAAATTGCCAGTAAATTATGAAAAGTATATTGCCAAGTTAATATATTCAGTATAAGTGAGGTATTTCTTTTACCACATCTAATATTTCCTGAATTGTGAAATAAATATAGTAAAATACTGGTTCTCCATTAATTTCTATAGTACCGTATTTTCGATGTGGACGGCCTTGCACGTCTTTATCGGAAAAATCGTTAGGCTTAGGATCATAACCACGATAATCTTTCCGAAAACTTACCAACTTAATTGGAGTGCATTCTTCATCAAAAGTGATACTCCATTTTATTTTTAATTTTAATTTACCATCAGAATCTCGTTCTAAGTCATGAAAGAAGTTTTTATAAAAATAGTTTATTTCAATTCTTTTGGAATCTTGAAAATCTTTTTCTGTAATAAGTTTTGAATACGGTAATTGAGTTCTATTAATAACAGCAGGATTGATTTTTTCGATTTTCTTGAAAAATTTATCCGCTTGCCAAATTATGTAATTTTCTACAGCCTTCTTTTGCTTCTGGTTAGCAAAAGATATAAAAGGAATATAAAGACTCTCAAAGGCTGTATCTGTAGATCGGATTCCAATTATATCTGACTCAAAATTCATAGATTATCTTCTAAATAAATATTTTGTATTAAAGAGAAATTTGCCCTAAAAATTACTATACCATTTAGGTTTAGTTTTTGTTCCAATTCACCTAATGGATTAGATGGTTCTACATTATAGTAATAAGGAATAAAAAACTCACTTGCAGAAACCTCGTGTGTTTGCTGGAGAGCATATTCGTATGTAAGTTGCTTGATGATATCTAAATGATATTTGTTCGCTGATTTTGGAGCTAGTTTTTTATTTTTATAAAACTTTAATGGTACATCTTTATAATCAATTATTTTGATGAAATTACCCTCTATAACATTATTGTCAATTTTTTTAGTATTCGATTCTATAATTAAATCAGGACGGATAAAACGACGTAATGCTTGACTTCTATTTCGTTTTTCAAACTTATTATACTTGGGTTGTTGGTAAACTAATGTTCCATCATTTAAATCAAATTCAATGCAAAACAGTTCATCCCATTGAAATTTTTCGGCTACTTTTCCTGAAGATTTAGAAATATTGGAATTTGTGCAGTAAACCCATTGATTCCAACGTGCAGATCCACCATTAGCTTTGCGGTTTCCTAACTGAATCTTTGATGAAGTAATACCCAATTTGTTTGTCTTCAATTCCCCTAATTGAGTCATGGTATTTTTTGATGAAGGTGTTAAGTTTTGTAATAAGATTTCTCCATTCTTGTTCGTTTAAAACTCCATCTTTTCCATAGGTAGCCTTAAGAGGCTTGCTATGATCCCAGTTTACAAACTCCCAATCCCAACGACGCTTAAAGGCACTGTCCATGAAATAAATCGAATTATCAGAAGTGTTCATAGTCGCCAGAATAGAAAGATTAGGTGGAATTTTAATGCTTCTGTTTACCAAATCAAAATTTAAAAATTCAATTTTCTTTTGTAATGTTTCTAATTTAGCTACTTCTTCATAAGGTTGTAGCTTATAACTATTGATATTTCCTCTTTCATCATAACCAAATTTAGTTCCTACCAATTCTAATAGCTTGAAAAATTCGATAGTAGTTATATTAATTCCATAACTTGACCAACCATCTTTATCTCTATCTAAAAGTTGAAAAACAGTACCAAATATCGCGGAAGAATTACCCCGATTTATTTCATCAATAACAAGAGCAACATTTTTGGGTTGGTTGATTTGTTTACCTTCTTTATCGTAGGCATCTTTTATATTTTTATAAGCTTGAGATAGGGCTTTTAGAAAATGTCCTTCATAATAGTTGTACTCTACTTTACCAGACTTGGTAATTGGCACTAACTTACCCATGAAATCCCCATAAGTATATTCTGGATGAAAAACTGTCTTAATGATGTTTTCTGGATTTTCTTTACCTATATCTAAATCATTAGGGATAATCTCGGTAACAATTCTGTAACTTTTGCCAGTTCCAGGGCTACCGAAGATAATTTTTTGAATGGGTTGATTCATGATTGCGGACACCTGATAAGCAACTATTAAAACTCAATGCAAACATTATACATTAATACTTGGTATGTCAACTAGCTATATGTAAGCTGTAAAACTTTTTTACTCTCATCACCCCCTATCCGGTAAACTCAGAAATGCTGCGTTATTCCTAATCATGTCTGACTCCCAAGTAAGTGCTGCTGTTGCGAAACTCTACGATACCTATCCATTCCCTCCCGAACCCATCCTCGACGAACCACCACCAGGTTACAATTGGCGTTGGAATTGGTTAGCTGCTTACAACTTCTGCACAGGTAGAAAACCACAAAAGCAAGATATCCGCATCTTAGATGCTGGTTGTGGTTCAGGAGTCGGCACAGAATATTTAGTACATCTCAACCCACAAGCGCAGGTAGTGGGAATAGATTTAAGTGCTGGTACATTGGAAGTAGCAAAAAAACGCTGCCAAAGTTCCGGCGCTGACCGTGTAGAATTTCATCATCTGAGTATTTATGATGTGGATAAGATACCAGGAGAATTTGAATTAATTAATTGCGTTGGTGTGCTTCATCATTTACCAGATCCCATTCGGGGTATTGAAGCATTAGCGAAAAAACTCGCCCCCGGTGGATTAATGCACATTTTTGTGTATGGAGAATTGGGAAGATGGGAAATACAACTCATGCAAAAAGCGATCGCTCTTCTTCAAGGTAACAAACGCGGTGACTATCGTGATGGCGTTCAAGTCGGAAGAAAAATCTTTGCTTCTCTACCAGAAAATAACCGCATTGTCAAGCGTGAAAAAGAAAGATGGTCAATGGAAAACCAGCGGGATGAATGCTTTGCTGATATGTACGTCCATCCCCAGGAAACAGACTACAATATTGATACATTGTTTAAATTCATAGATGCTTCCGAATTAGACTTTGTAGGTTTTTCCAATCCCGGATTTTGGCAACTAGAAAAGCTTCTAGAAAAAGCACCAGAACTAATTGAAAGAGCCGCCGAACTCACAGAACGTCAACGTTATCGGTTGATAGAATTACTGAATCCTGAAGTAGCACATTACGAATTTTTCCTCAGTCGTCCCCCCCTACCCAAAACCGACTGGTCAGCAGATAAGACTTTATTAACTGCAATCCCCGAACTTAACCCTTGCATAGATGGGTTTCCCAGTCAATGTTTATTTAACTATGATTACCAAATTGTTAATTTATCAACAGCCGAATTTGAGTTTATGCAAAAATGTGGTAATAATGCCACAGTGGCTGAAATTTTAGCCCAAGTCAAGCTAGACTTAGACGGAGTAAGAAACCTCCTCAAACAACAACTACTCTTACTAACCCCCGCTTCATGAAAAAAATCAGTAACTAGGCGATTATCTTGCCACTGACAACTGACCAATAACAACTGACAAAAAATAAGTTAATTGTTTTTTTCTAAAGTAGTGTTACCGGATCGTGATATGATTCAACTGACTGAATGTGCAGTCATCTCATATTAGCTGTACTGGTTTCAAGTCTCGTGAGCTTGTCAGAAGAATCAATTGCACCGACTCAGACAACACAACAAGATGAGAAATCTGGTTTTGCTCAAACAGAACCAGTAAGCTCTTCCATGCAAGAGTTCTATCAACTCTATCAGAAGTTGTTAGTAATCACACTTGTGTTGACGGGGATTATTTTTATCTCTGTGTGGATTTTTTATTCCTTAAACATAGCCCTAAATTATTTGATTGGGGCGTGTACAGGTGTGGTTTACTTAAAAATGCTGGCTAACGATGTCGAGAGACTTGGTGGTGAAAAACAAAGTTTGAGTAAAAATCGTTTTGCTCTGATCATGATACCGATTATATTGGCGAGTCAATGGCATCAGCTACATATTCTGCCTATATTCTTGGGATTTCTCACCTACAAAGCTACCCTCCTCATCTATATGGTGCAAACTGCATTCATTCCTGAAGCTTAAAGGGTGTAGGGGTCTAGCAGTGCTAAACATAAACCTCTACAGACTACAGACAATCCTCCAATCCTCGATTTTTGGGGAAAACCCTTGAAGAACGCCCATGCTTAGTGTATTAAACGCTTTTAACGCTTTTCCCCTCGCCGAATTAGAAGTAGGTCATCACTTCTTGTGGCAACTGGGCAGTCTCAAAATACATGGGCAAGTATTTCTCACCTCATGGTTTGTGATTGCTATCCTAGTAATAGCATCACTAGCTGCCACCAGAAACGTCCAAAAAATTCCTCGTGGCATCCAAAATTTGATGGAATATGCCCTAGAATTTATTCGGGATCTAGCTAAAAACCAACTCGGAGAGAAAGAGTATCGCCCCTGGGTACCATTTATTGGTACGCTATTCTTGTTTATCTTCGTATCAAATTGGTCAGGAGCATTAATTCCCTGGAAGCTAATCCACTTGCCTTCTGGTGAACTAGCAGCACCTACCAACGACATAAATACAACAGTCGCATTGGCATTGCTAACCTCCTTGGCGTATTTTTACGCTGGATTTAGCAAACGAGGTTTAGGCTACTTTAAAAAATATATCGAGCCAACACCGATTCTATTGCCAATTGCCATTCTCGAAGATTTTACCAAGCCCCTCTCCCTAAGCTTCCGTTTATTTGGAAATATATTGGCGGATGAATTGGTAGTGGCGGTATTGGTATTGCTCGTGCCTCTCTTTGTGCCTTTGCCAGTAATGGCTTTGGGTTTGTTTACTAGTGCCATTCAAGCCCTAGTATTTGCGACCCTAGCCGGAGCGTATATTCATGAGGCTTTAGAGGGACACGGCGAAGAAGGACATGAGGAGCATTAACGCCCTCAGTTGATAGCCCAGTTTAGACGAGCAAACTTGCTCAAAACATCGCCACAGCGATTTAAAAAACCTAGTGCAGTGTAAAAACACACATCTAGTTGTTACGTACATTTGTAATTTTTGTAGTTAAAGCAAGGAAAATCGTCATGGATCCATTAGTACAAGCTGCCTCAGTTCTAGCTGCTGCTCTCGCTATCGGTTTAGCTGCAATTGGACCTGGTATTGGTCAAGGTAATGCAGCAGGTCAAGCAGTAGAAGGTATTGCCCGTCAGCCCGAAGCAGAAGGCAAAATTCGCGGCACACTACTTTTAACCTTAGCCTTCATGGAATCCTTGACAATTTACGGTTTGGTAATTGCCTTGGTATTGCTATTCGCTAACCCTTTTGCCTAAGACCGAAAAAGTTTTGTTAGTGTAGAGACGTGAAAGATGTCACTAGATTTTGGATTTTGGATTGACGATTTTGGATTGACTCCACCAAACAAGTGTAGAGATTGAAGATTTGGGATTGACGTTAGCGAAGCGTACGCAGCGCAGCGAGTATTTTTCCGTCTTGAAGGACGGGGTTTATACCAAATTTTTTGAATCTAAAATCTAAAATCTAAAATCTAAAATTCCCGGTGACAGACAGCGAAAAGCTTGACATCTACACGCCTCTACAAACTAGCAACTTATTGATCATTAGTCAGAACGGGATTCGTAAAATTATCAAAGGCTAGATCATCTCACTAGCCAAGAAAATTAGTATTCCAGCCAAAGAGGAGAGAAATGTTTGATTTCGATGCTACCTTGCCATTGATGGCATTGCAATTCCTGTTGTTGGCAGCTTTGTTGAATGCAATTTTCTACAAGCCTATGACTAAGGTATTGGATGACCGTGATAACTATGTCCGTACCAATAACCTTGATGCTCGTGAGCGCTTGGCTAAAGCTGAAACCTTAGCAAAAGAGTATGAGCAGCAACTGTCATCTGCGCGTAAGCAGTCTCAATTGACTATAGAAGCTGCCCAGAATGAAGCTAAGAAAATTACGGCACAAAAAATAGCCGAAGCCCAACAGGAAGCCCAAGCCCAACGCGAACAAGCTGCTCAGGAAATAGAGCAGCAAAAGCAAGCAGCTATGGCTACCCTAGAAGGACAAGTTGATGCCCTCAGCAACCAGATTCTAGAAAAACTATTAGGACCAGCTTTGGCGAAGTAGTTCCGACTATATGACCAAATTGGTGCTACGAAAGCATAAACACATTAGGGTGTATGCCCAAAAATGTGGCGAAATTTAAGTGTCCAAAAAATTGGCACTTTTTTCCCTGTCGGGAAAAATTAACGAATTACCAAGCGAGCAGCGCACTTGTAGATGGGTAACATGGGCAATATTTTATTACTTGCCGCAGAAGCTGTTCACTCTGAAATGGCAGAAGGCGCAGCAGAAGGCGGTTTTGGTCTAAACCTAGACATCCTGGAAACCAATCTAATTAACTTAGTAATTCTGATTGGCATACTATTCTACTTTGGACGCAAAGTTTTAACTAATATCTTGACTGAAAGACGCTCCGGTATTGAAAGCGTTATTCAAGATGCAGAAGGACGCTTGCGGGAAGCACAAACTTCTTTGGCTAAAGCCCAAGGACAGTTAACCCAAGCACAGCAAGAGGCACAGAGAATCACTCAAGTAGCTGAACAAAATGCTCAGGCTGCTAAAGAGGCTATTTTAGCTAAAGCAAATTTAGATGTAGCCCGGTTAAAAGAAACCGCAGCATCTGATTTGAATGCAGAACTAGAGAAAGCTATCTCCCAACTTCGACAAAAAGTAGTGCAGCAAGCACTACAAAAAGTAGAAGGACAACTCAAGGGTGGTATTAGCGCAGATGCTCAACAAATTTTAATTGATCGTAGCATCGCACAACTGGGAGGCGAGATATGAAAAGTGATGCAGCTACCGCTGAAATATCTCAGCCTTATGCACAGGCATTGTTATCCATTGCTCAATCTCAAAACTTAACAGAAGAAGTTGGGGGAGATGCACGGACTTTCTTGAGCTTATTAACAGGGAGTCAAGAACTCACAGGCTTTTTGAGCAATCCCTTTGTGAAGCCAGAAAACAAGAAAAATGTCCTCAGACAATTACTTGGCGAAGGTGTAAACCCCTGCCTCCGTAACTTTTTACTGCTGTTAGTTGACAGAAGACGGATTGCTTTTTTAGAACCGATTTTACAGCAGTATTTGGCGTTATTACGCCAGCTAAATCAAACTGTATTGGCTGAAATTACTTCTGCGGTTCCCCTCACAGAAACCCAACAGCAAGCAATTACAGAAAAGGTAATTACTCTGACCAAAGCTCGTCAAGTGGAATTAGCCACCAAAATAGACAGCGATTTAATTGGTGGTGTAATTATCAAAGTTGGTTCTCAAGTAATTGACGCTAGTTTGCGTGGTCAACTACGTCGTCTCTCTTTGCGTTTAAGCAGTAACTAGGAAGTTCTGATAAATGTCAGTAGTCAATAAAAACAAATGACAACTGACAAATGACAAATGACAACTGACAACTAACAACTGACAAATGAGCATTTCCATTAGACCTGACGAAATCAGCAGCATCATCCAACAACAAATCGAGCAATATGACCAAGAGGTTAAAGTTGCTAACGTTGGTACAGTGCTACAAGTTGGTGACGGTATTGCCCGGATTTATGGCTTGGAAAAAGCTATGGCTGGGGAACTCCTGGAATTTGAAGATGGTACAATTGGTATCGCCCAAAACTTAGAAGAAGATAACGTTGGTGCGGTACTGATGGGCGAAGGTCGGAGTATTCAAGAAGGTAGCTCTGTAACCGCTACTGGTAGAATTGCCCAAGTAGGCGTAGGTGACGCTCTCATTGGTCGAGTTGTTGATGCTTTGGGTCGTCCTATTGATGGTAAAGGTGATCCTAAGACTACCGAAACTCGGTTAATTGAATCCCCAGCCCCTGGGATTATTGCCCGTCGGTCTGTACATGAACCGATGCAAACAGGGATTACCGCTATTGACTCCATGATTCCTGTAGGTCGTGGTCAACGGGAATTAATTATTGGTGACCGTCAAACTGGTAAAACTGCGATCGCTATTGACACCATCATTAACCAAAAAGGTGAAGATGTCGTTTGCGTTTACGTAGCTATCGGTCAAAAAGCTTCCACCGTTGCTAACGTAGTCCAAACCTTACAAGAAAAAGGCGCGATGGACTATACAGTAGTTGTCGCAGCTAACGCCAGTGACCCAGCTACCCTGCAATTCCTCGCTCCCTACACAGGTGCTAGTATTGCCGAGTATTTCATGTACAAAGGCAAAGCGACCTTAATCATCTATGATGACCTTTCTAAGCAAGCCCAGGCTTATCGCCAAATGTCCTTGCTCCTCCGTCGTCCACCCGGTCGGGAAGCGTATCCTGGAGACGTATTCTACATTCACTCTCGCTTGTTGGAACGTGCTGCTAAACTCAGCGATGAATTAGGTAAAGGTAGCATGACTGCATTACCTATCATTGAAACCCAAGCTGGTGACGTATCTGCATACATTCCTACCAACGTAATTTCTATTACCGACGGTCAGATTTTCTTGTCTTCTGACTTGTTTAACTCTGGTATCCGTCCCGCTGTAAACCCCGGTATCTCTGTATCCCGTGTAGGTTCTGCGGCTCAAACCAAGGCAATGAAGAAAGTTGCCGGTAAGATTAAACTAGAATTGGCGCAATTTGACGACTTACAAGCTTTCGCTCAATTCGCTTCTGATTTAGACAAAGCCACCCAAGATCAGTTGGCGCGTGGTGTGCGTTTACGGGAACTCTTAAAACAGCCCCAAAACGATCCTCTCTCCGTAGCTGAACAAGTAGCAGTTCTTTACGCTGGTATTAACGGTTATTTAGATGACATTGCAGTTAATAAAGTAACTACCTTTGCTAAGGGTTTACGTGATTATCTGAAAAATGTTAACACTGCCTATTACCAAGGCGTACAAGGTAGCAAAGCCCTTGGTGATACAGAAGAAGTAGCTTTGAAAGCCGCTCTCACTGAGTTCAAAAAGACCTTCCAAGCAGCAGCGTAACAGGTAACAGGTAATAGGTAGTGGGTAATAGGTAATAGCAATAACTTTTACCCAATTACCAATTACCAATTACCAATTACCAATTACCAATGACCTAAAAATTATGGCTAATCTCAAATCAATACGCGATCGCATTCAGTCGGTCAAAAACACCAAAAAAATTACCGAAGCCATGCGGCTGGTAGCTGCGGCGCGTGTCCGTCGCGCTCAAGAACAGGTAATTGCCACCCGTCCCTTTGCAGACCGTTTAGCTCAAGTATTATTTGGCTTGCAAACCAGACTGCGGTTTGAAGATGTTAACCTACCCCTACTGAAAAAACGCGAAGTTAAAACAGTAGGTTTGTTGGTAATTTCCGGCGATCGGGGTTTATGTGGTGGTTACAACGGTAACGTGATCCGTCGTGCCGAAAATCGTGCTAAGGAACTCCAAGCTGAAGGCGTAAACTATACTTATGTATTGGTTGGACGCAAAGCTACTCAATACTTCCAACGGCGGAATCAACCTATTGATGCTACCTACAGCGGTTTAGAACAAATTCCTACCGCCGCAGAAGCTACAAATATTGCTGATGAACTACTTTCTCTCTTCCTTTCGGAAAAAGTAGACCGGATTGAGCTAGTTTATACAAAATTTGTCTCCTTAGTTAGTTCCCGTCCCGTCATCCAAACCCTTCTACCTTTGGATACCCAAGGTTTAGAAGCAGCGGATGATGAAGTTTTCCGTTTAACTACTCGTGGTGGTCAATTCCAAGTGGAACGGGAAAAGGTAGCTAGTACAGTGACGGCTTTACCTAGTGACATGATTTTTGAACAAGATCCAGTGCAAATTCTGGATTCTCTGTTGCCATTATATCTGAGCAATCAGCTATTAAGAGCATTACAAGAATCAGCAGCTAGTGAACTAGCCGCACGGATGACAGCAATGAGTAACGCCAGCGAAAACGCCGGTGAGTTGATTAAAAGTCTATCTTTGTCTTACAACAAAGCTCGTCAAGCCGCAATTACCCAGGAACTTCTGGAAGTTGTCGGTGGTGCGGAAGCGCTTACTTAATTTGGTGATTGGTGATTGGAGGTAGTTGTAAAATAAACTATGGCCAATCATCAATTATTATTGACACTCTCCGGTCTAAAGACGCGGAGATTCTATAGAGAGTTTCAGTCTATATCCCTCAGTTATCCCAGTTTCAGGCACTGCCTTAAATATTTGGGTTCTTGCCCTGATTTCGTTGGCCCTGGCGGGCGAAATCATATCTGCTTGCGGTGAGCGAAGCCGAACTGACAAGCGTAACTTTCCGAGAGTCCCTCGGTAGCTTTTTATGTCTTTAGTGACAATATAGTTGTATCACGAATATGGATTAAAATCAATGCAGGATTTATCCTGCCTCTAGCCTTCATCCCTTGTCTAAAGCCCAAATGTGGCTTCCTGAGTCACCCACATTTTCAAGGGTTTTCGGCGTTCTTCCTTATAATTATTATTATTGAACTTCAATTTATACTCTATTTTTATTGGTAAAGTTAATGATGATGTGATAATTCATGATATTTTTCTTCATATTAGATTATTTGAAAGGAACATATTCAACTACATTCGTCAATTTCAGAAGCCTGAGCAATAAATTCTAAATCTTTAACAAATTGACCAATTGTGCCACCTAATTGATGTCCAAAAATTAATCCTGAAAATTGTTTTCCTTCTATTTGCAGAGTTTCAGCTAATACGCGAAAACGGATATCTTGAGTAAAAAGGACTCGTTTTAGTCTTTCTAATAATTTATCATCAGGAAGTTCTTGGGTTTCATCATCAAAGGCAGTTAATACATCTACACCACGACGGCACAATTGTAATGTAATAGCTTGAGGTACATGAACATCCATATATAAAGCAATAGGCATTTACAACAGTCCTTTCGCTTTCATTCTGCTGTAAAAAGGGGATGGTACTGATTCCTTAATACTTTCTTGTACTTGTTCCCATTCTTGTTTAATTTCTTGGTCAATCTCTTCTTGGTGGTCGAAGTAATAACCCATAGTAGCATGAGCTTCACTATATGTTAAATAAGGATGTTGACGGCACATTTCCTCTACTGACCAACCATAAGCCAGATAATCCATGACAATTTGCGCTACTCTAATTCTCGGTAAACGCTGTAATCTTGCTGACTGATGATCGTTTTTAACGATATGTGGGTAATTGAGGGTTAACATATTATTTTATCTAGCTAGGTTGCTATATGTTTATAGTATGACAAAATTTCTAGTTATAGTCAGCCAGTCATGGGTACAAATTTTGATCAATTAATGATTTACGCGATCGCATTCTGCTTGAAGTATTAAACATCAATAACCGTGATGTAGCTTGACCAATATCAGTAATACCAATAATTTCGGCATTTTTTAGAATTAAACAATATTCACAACGTCCTTGAGCGCGTTCAATGACTAATTGACGTAGACTAAAAGAAATGGAATTATTTGTCATTTTTAATTATGCTTTAAGTAACATCATTAATTGATCTAGCTGTTCATAAATATCTAATTCGCTATTTTCTGCTTTGGAAATTGTCCCCATACGGTTTTTTTCTAATAAGTCTTCTAACCGTGTTTGTGCTTGGGTTGAAACTTTAAATTTAGCTATTTGTTCCAGTGTTGGTTGTTTAATTAAAAAGTCTAAAACCTCAGTATAAGTGTTAGCAGTATCGCTAGAAGTATTTAAGGTTAATGTTTCTGGTGTATGTGTTTCTAACAGTTGTAAAAGCAATTCTGGAAGACGATGTAATATGGTTGTAAGCGGTTTGCTAGTTCGTCCGGTACTTGAATTGTTAGTTGTGCCATTTTCGTTAGGGATGGTATGTTTATTTATAGGTTAGCGTGAAAAGTTATCAACCACGGCAAAAAACGTATGGTGGGATAGGGATGGTGCGTTACATTTCATTAACTCACCCTACAAGATCAGCGATCGCACTATACAGAAGAACGTCATTAATGGTTAGATCAGGTAACAATGGACGAAATACTAGCGGATATTAAGAGACATTAAGAAACAGTAGTTCCTTTTTCAATTACTACTGGATAACGCATTATTCTTCCTCCAATTGTGCTTGTCTCCAAATACTTTTTAGCATACCAATGGGTACATCAATATTAGGTTTACCAGAAACTGTAACTGTACCAAGTTTATCAGGATGTTTAAACTGTCGGTGACTTCCTCATCTTTTATAATTTCTATTTTACTCCTCATCATCATGCAAATTAGAAATATAAGATGGAAGTTTCCCAAAATTGATTCTTTCTATATATTTAATGGCGTGATGTTCTTCTAATGATGTTTTAATTAAGGTGTTTATTAACAACCGAAATTTATTAACATCTGCTTGAGATGGTGATTTTAATTGTGAAGCTAATAAACTGGAAATTTGCAAAATCAATTTAAGATTAGGTAAGTTAGCTTCGGTTTGTTCAATCAGTTCATATTTTTTATTAAGACAATATTCATTACCCACATGAGAATAATCAGCCAGTGTTTTTAATAGTTCTGGTTTCCAATTAATAATTACTTGTTTGATTCCTGGGATTTTATTTAATAAAACAGTGATGATTTTCGGTAAATCAGGAATGAAATCACCCATATTTCTAAATCTATAGATGGGAGTATCCAGAATTAATTCGATTGTACTAACTGGTGGTGCGCCAAATGTATAGGTTTCTAATGTATAAGGTGCAATTGGTTTTAATTCGCTTTCACTAATTCGTTTAGTAATTAATGTAGCCGCAGCACCGCCTAAACTATGTCCAGTTACGAAAATATTTTTGTTGGCGTTTTCTTCTCTTTGGATAAAGTCTTGTAATTGTTGCCAAAAACTTTTAACATAAAGATTAAAACCGGAGTGAATTGCTTCTGAATTGGGGAATGCTAGTAAGTTAAAGAAGTAATCATCTAATCTTTCTGTACCTCTAATAGCAATGACAATATCATTTTCTGTGGATAGGAGTAAACCACAACAAACTAATTCATCGGTATCACTTAAAGGACGTGGTGCTGAGATAAATTCTATGGTTTGATATGGTTGTAAAAAGGATGGAGTACCTGTTTTTAGGATATCGCTAACTATATCATTTCCTTGTTTATAGGCGACGTAAGCGAGTTGAGAAATACAAGCCATTTCTAGGGTGCGTTGTCTGTCGGTGGATGTTTTCATGTTGGTTAAAGAAGTAAATGTTTGATTTTATTTGTGCAAAATAGATATGGTAGCTCAATCTATTGTATAATCAACTATGTAGTTCGCTGATAAAATATGCAAGATACCCTAACCATTACTATTACTCCAGAACTGAAAGCAGCACTTTTAGAAATTACTCAAACTGAAGGTATATCTGCTGATAGTTTAGTCGGTAAAGCTATTGAGGACTACATCTTTACCCACAAATTCCGTGCATTGCGTTCTGACTTGATGCAAAAGAATGAAACAGTTTACACAGATGAGGAAATTTTTGAGATAATTTCATGAAGCTAGTTATAGATACTAATAATTAATAATAACATTTGTAACACTATGTTCTAAAAATATGAATAAACAATATAGAATATATTTAGATGTTTGTTGCCTTAATCGTCCTTTTGACGACCAAACTCAATGGCGAATTAGGCTAGAAACTGAAGCAATTTTAGAAATTATCAATCATTGTCTATCTGGAAAATGGCAATTAGTCAGTAGCACAGCTTTAGAATTAGAAATCGCCAGAACTCCAGATATAAACAGGAGAGAACAAGTACAGAAAGTCTTAACAATAGCTCATGATAAGATTTTAGTCACAGAAGAAATTACTCGACGAGCAATAGAATTAACAACCTTTAACATTAAAAAATTTGATGCTTTTCATCTGGCTTGTGCTGAAAATAACGCTGATATTTTCTTGACCACTGATAGTCGTCTATTGTCAAAATCATTAAGCTATAAGGATAATATAAATATAATAGTTGCTAATCCAATGATCTGGTTGGCAGAAGCTACTAATAATATTGTACAAGGAGGAGAAAATGACCCCAATTGAACTATATAGAAAAGGATTTAAAGCTCTTGTAGATGCTTTAGGATATGTTGACGCTATCAGATTTATTCGTCAATTTGATAATGGTAGTGGAGACTATACAGAAGAACGTCATCAATGGTTAGATAATGTAACAATGGATGAAATACTAGCCGATATTAAGAAACATCAAGAAAATATCTAGGGGAAAAAATAAATAGGTTTAGAAAGAGATTTATCGGCTGAAGAAATACAAGCCATTTCTAGGGTGCGTTGCCTGTCGGTTAATGTTTTTATGTTGGTTAAAGAAGTAAATTTTTGACTTTATTTGTGCAAAATAGATATGGTAGCCAGATATATTGTATAATTAACTATGTAGCTCGCTGATAAAATATGCAAGATACCCTAACTATTGCCATTACTCCAGAACTGAAAGCAGCACTTTTAGAAATTACTCGAACTGAAGGTATAATATCTCTAATCTATAGCTCTTTAGGGTAAATATATGGAAATAGAAGGTCGGATAATGCGTACACTTGCCCCCGAAGAAGAGGAACTAGAAAAGAAGAAGACGGAGTTAACTGGACTCGAAACAGAATTAGCACAGCGTGAGTTAGATTTAACTACCCTCCAAGCTGAGTTACACGCCTTTGAACGAGAATATTTTCGAGTGATTGGTATCCGTTATACTGAACTGGATCGCATTGAGGATCAAATTGCCGAATATATGGCATCTTTAGAAGCAGTAAAGGCTTTTAAACAGTCTCAAAGTCTTAAACAATTGTATCGAGATGTGGCGAAATGTATTCACCCAGACTTAGCAACAGATGAAAAGGAACGGTTACGCCGACAAGAATTAATGGCTCAAGTGAATCAAGCTTATGAAAATGGAGATGAGGAAAAAATCAGAGAAATTTTACAATCTTGGGAAAATAGTCCTGAATCTATCAGAGGTGAGGGAGTTGCGGCTGAATTGGTTCGTACAATTCGTAAAATTGCTCAAGGTAAACAACGTTTAAATACAATTTTCATGGAAATTGATTTATTAGAGAAAACTGAATTATATCAGTTGAAATCATCTGTTAACATGGCTGAAAAGTCAGGACGCAATTTATTATCAGAAATGGCTAATCAGTTAGATGAACAGATTTTGATTGCCCAACATAAGTTAGATGAATTAAAAACTCAATTAGGATTATATAAATGACCAACGATCATCAACAAAATAACCAAAACAAGATTGTATCTAGTAATCAAAAGCTCACTAGATATTCATCTGAATTATTAAAAAGAGGATTAGATTTAGCTAAGTCAATTGAGCAAGAAACAATTACTCCTGATGATTGGAGGTTAAAAGGTAATGATTTATTTAGGAATGGGGCTTATGAAGAAGCACTTATTTGTTATGAGAAAGCATTAGAACTAAATCCAAATTACTCTTTAGCTTGGAATAATCGAGGTAGTGTTTTTGGTATGTTAAAACGCTACGAAGAAGCTCTTCTTCCTTATGATAAAGCATTGGAAATTCAGCCAAATAACGATATGGTTTGGAAAAATAAAGCAAAAATTCTAGGTAGTAATTTAAATCGCTATGAAGAAGCAATTTATAGTTATGAACAAGTTTTAAAAATTAACCCAAACGATGCCGAATCTTGGTGGTTAAAAGGTGCTGATTTAGCAGAAATAGGTCATTATGAGGATGCTATCAAAAGTTATGACAAAGCTTTAGAAATCAACCCTGATTCCTGTGAGGTATGGCTAATTCGCGGAAATCAGCTAAATGATCTGGGTAGATATGAAGAGGCACTTACAAGCTATGGTAAAATATTAGAAATTCAGCCTAATGAAAAACATGAATTTGTTGCTTGTGCTTGGCAAATGCGAGGTGTAATATTAGATGAATTAGATCGTCATGAAGAAGCACTTTTTAATTATGAAAAAGCTCTTAACTTCAGACCTAATGAATATATTCTTTGGTTTGCGTGTGGAAATAAATTATATGCTTTAGGTCGTCATGAAGAAGCACTTAGCTCCTATGATAAAGCATTAGAAATTAAGCCAGATCATGGAATATCATGGTATAACAAAGGACAAATACTAATTGAAATAGAACTGTATGAAGATGCAATTGATTGTTATGATCAAGCTTTACTATTTACAACTGATAATCCAATGATTTGGAATAACAGAGGTTATATACTAGAGAAGTTGGGGCATTTTGAAGAAGCACTCAATAGCTATGACAAAGCTTTAGAAATTGAATCTAACTTTGAGTTGTCTATTAATAATCGTAAAAGGCTTTTAAATAAGGATAGAGAATCCGTAATATCTTAACTAAGTTTTGGTTTGTATGATTTTTTTTATATTGCTTGTGCGGTTTTAATTAGAGCCTATGGTTTATTTGTTCAAGCTATAAACCGTTTATGTTCTGCTATGCAATTACAAGATATTAGCCGCAGAAATGCAGAAATTGACGCTGCTAGAGGTATGTTATTTGAGGCTTTAGCAGATTATACTAATCCCCATTTATTAGCAGAAACCTGTGCGCCTGGACAACTGCGCCGATTAGAATGTTCTTGGGCTATTGAACAAGCTATTATTACCACTTATCAAGTCCAAAATGAAGTTTCCGCAGTAAGCGATCGCCTATCGCAACTCCAAACTAAAATATGTGAAGATGCCCATACTGTAATTAATCAATGTGAATCACACGACGAACTTGATTTTCTCTTTCCTGAACTTACCCGCATTCATAATCATGATTTAGTGATCATCGAATCATGGCAAAATCATGTAGATTGGGTAAAATCTCTACCTCCAGCAGAATTAAAACTTTTAAATAGTGCTGATTTCAACAGTAATTTAAATCCAGAAGCTACCCAAACTATAATTAATCTAGAAATACCACCAGAACAAATAAGCTACGAAAACATCGCCGAAAAATCTCATTTTTATTCTTTACGTGATCAATTATTATTTATGTTTGCGCCAGAATTACGCCGGGAATATGAAAATTATGTCAGTCAACAAGCCGCAAATTCTGGATATAGAACCTTAGTTACATCTAATTTACAACTAGCATCAGATTTAACAGTTGCTAATCTTTTTCACTACTTTAATATTAGAGATGAATCACAGGCAGATGAGTCAAAAGTTAGTTAAAATAAACCCAACATCACAAGACAATCTAAAATTATGACCTATACCCCAGTAAAACCACTCACCTTTGAGCAATTTTTAATTGAATATGGGGACAATACCCGCTATGAACTAATTGACGGAGAACTCAGAGATATGGAACCAACAGGACCCCATGAAGAAGTTGCTGGAAATATTGCCGGGAGAATTTATACAGAGATTATTCATAATAAATTAAACTGGTTGATTCCTAAAAATTGCTTAATTAAACCCTTCGCTGCTGAAGCTACAGCACTTCGTCCAGATGTAATTGTCTTAGACAAAGCAAAACTTAATCAAGAACCACTTTGGCAAAAAGAACCAATAATTTGTCATGGAAATACTATTAAATTAGTTGCTGAAGTTGTGAGTACAAATTGGCAAGATGATTATGCCAGAAAAATAGAAGAATATGCTTTTTTAGAAATACCAGAATATTGGATTGTAGACTTTCGGGCATTAGGTGGAATCCAATTTATTGGTAATCCTAAACAACCTACATTAACAATTGGTCAATTAATTAATGGTGTCTATCAACAAGAAAAATATCGTTTAGGAGATAGTATAGTTTCTCCTCTATTTCCAGATTTGAAACTTAAATTAGATGACATAATGCCATAGAATCGTAGGTTGGATAGAAAAAAGATTAAACCCAACAGACTCCATGTTTTCGTGTTGCTTAAGGAGTTGGTTTATAAAACAAAATTGATAATTTTCGTCATTTTAAAAAGCCCGTGACGAGGATTGAACTCGTGACCTCACCCTTACCAAGGGTGTGCTCTACCACTGAGCCACACGGGCGAAAGCCGAAACAAAATTAAGGCTTATAATGCTGTACACTTATGGTACAGCATTTATAATTCTTAATCTTTGTAGGATATGGGCCGAGCTGGATTTGAACCAGCGTAGGCGTAAACCAACGGATTTACAGTCCGTCTCCATTAACCACTCGGACATCGACCCGTTTGTTTCCCACTGCTTAACTATAATAGCAGCACTCTCTGGATTTAGCAAGGGGTTAGAGAAAATATTTTTTGATAACGTCTAAATCCTTTACTCCCAGCTAGTTTCAGAAGTTTACGCCATTAGGGACTTCCAAGAAATAAATTATCCTGATTAACGAACCACAGAGGCGCAGAGGACACAGAGGAATAAGGGTTTGAGAGATTTTTGCGTTAGGTGGTTGAGTATTTTTTTATTTGGAAGTCCCTTAGTTCGTACCCATTGGTGTCAACTTAACGTAAAACCGATAGCCCGCCTGGGAATGATAGCGTAGCGTGGCGTTAGCCATATTCCCAGTCTAATAGCAAAAGTTGTCTGTTGATGACTAAAAATCCCCAGTTTACTTTAGTAAACTTTACTTATTAGCCCGGAAATTCATTTTTGGGTGGGTGTGGAAGCCAACAAATAAGCCATCTGTAGCCTAAGTTGACACCATTAGTTCGTACCATTTACCAGGTTCAGCTTGCGGGGACAAATTCTAGGCGATACCGATATAATGCCACTGGTCGAGAACCTGCGGCAAAATAATCGGGATCTTGGGGTGAAAGGTAGACGGCGGTTACTTGATCTGCGGTAATGGCTGGAGATGGTGTGGAGAGTTTTTGATAGGCTGTGGTTGACTCTACAGTATTCAAATATGGACGAGAACTGCCTTTAAATAATTGTTGGAAAACTTCTGTGGTGATGAATTGATTATCTGCTGTTGTTTCGGTGGCGCGATCGCTGATAATGGAAATTAATTGCCGTTCACCCCGCAAAAATGTAATTTGCCGATTGGGAGATTGAGGATCTACTTTGGATGATAATACAGCCTCATCGCCTAAATAAGCTCTGGATAAATTTAAACTATTAAATTCTCTGTCAGCTACTAATATTGATGCTTGCTTTTGGAAGTTACCAAAAATTTTAAACCCAGAATTAGTTGGTTTAACTTTGATGAATTTAACTAAAAAACTAATTGGTTGATTTAATTGACTGCGATTACCTTCAAAGCCTGGTGTCACTATATCCGGTGCTAAAGGTGCGGCTAAATCTACTAATGTGCTGGTAACTTTCCAAGTCCCAGCTATCCAGTCAGGGTAAACTAAATCTCCTTTGGCTGGTTTGACTGATGTTAATTTTTCCCATTGGGGGAATTTGGCTAAATGTTCTGCTAATTCTCCAGCTTGTGCTTCGTTATTTCCTAACAATAATAAAAGCATTAAGCAAAAACTAACAATTATTTTCATCAACATATTCAACAATTAAAAGTTAAATTTATTTAAAAGGATGTTTTAAAAGTGGTATTCCGTAATTTTCATCACATTGCTACCCCCCTTTACAAGGGGAAAGGGGGGAAACAATAAAAATCCAGTTCCCTCCCCTTTACAAGGGGAGGTTTAGGGAGGGGTAAAAAATATTTGATACATCAACCATAACTTTTCAAACACCCTCTAAAGATCCCCGACTTCTTTGAGAAGTCGGGGATCTGAATCTTATGAATTTACAAGGCTTCTAGGGCTAAAGGTTGCCAAATTTCTCCATATTTTTCCTTTAAAAGTTGCCAAGCTTCTACTTGTCCTGGTTCGTATTCTCCGGGTTTACCCCATTGTAAAAAGAGGCTTAATGCAGGTTTTTCTTCTGCATCTAAAAACCGAATCGCATAGGTTGTAAAATTTCCTCTTTTGGCTTCACCTGTTTCAAATTTCACTTGTTGAATCATATCCATATTCAAATGAAATTCAAAGCCTTCGGTGTGCATATTCGCATATTTACCTTTTGGTAATTCGGCGTAAAATAGCTTTTCTATTTTTCCTCTAGCTTCTAAAACAGCGGCGCTGCTGGTGACAATTAAGCGCAAAGTTCCCAAGGTTTCACAAGCTTCTAAAAATTCTTTCAATGTTGTACTCATAGGTGTTGATTTTTTAGTTGTTAGTGTTCAATTTCAGATTTATAGCGTTTTTTTGGATCTAATACAATCCAGAAGGCAAGAGGGCGCAGACCCTGCGCCCCTACGTTTCGTATTTTTCATAAGCAGCAACAATCCGCTGCACTAAGGGATGACGAACAACGTCTTTTTGAGAAAATTCGCAAATGGCGATTCCTTCCACATTTCTGAGAATCTGTAAGGCTACATCTAAACCTGATTTTTGATGGGGTGGTAAATCGGTTTGGGTGATGTCACCTGTGATTACCATGCGGGAGTTAAAACCCAATCGGGTTAAAACCATTTTCATTTGCGCCGGTGTGGTATTCTGGGCTTCGTCAACGATGATAAAGGCGTTATTTAATGTCCGTCCTCGCATATAAGCTAGTGGTGCGACTTCGATGATTTCCCGTTCGATTAGGTTGGGGACTTTTTCGGGGTCTATGAATTCATTAATGGCATCATAAAGAGGACGTAAATAGGGGTTGACTTTTTGCTGTAGGTCTCCTGGTAAAAAGCCGAGTTTTTCTCCTGCTTCGACTGCGGGACGGGTTAAAATCAGCCGTTCAAATTGATTACTGAGTAGGGCTTGGACTGCCATAACTACAGCGAGATAGGTTTTCCCTGTTCCCGCAGGACCAATACAAAAGGTTAAATCACGTCTACGAAGTGCGTCTATATATTGGCGTTGGTGAAAGGTTTTGGCGCGAATTTCAAAACCCCGGCGAGTTTTGGCGAGGATATCCCGTTGTAGGTCTTGGAGTTGGTCTTCTGTATTTGTATCGAGGGCTTGACGGGCTGTGAGAATATCGGCACTAGAGATATTATTACCTTTACTCCACAAATTTTCGAGCGATCGCACTAATCGCTTTGCTAATTCTACCTGTTTGGGTGTTCCCGAAATTAATAATTCTTGCCCCCGGAGGACTAAGTTAGCCCCTGTTTGTTGTGATAAAAACTTGATATTTGCCTCACCATAACCAGCTAGAGCGATCGCACTGGACATACTAGGCAGTTGAATTATGGAATCATCTGCCATATTATTGCTGAATTGGGTAAAAGGTGGTTTTTAACAAAATTAATATTTTCCTATTAAATGTAAATTGAAAATTCTATAATTTTCTGTCAATTAAGGCTTATTAAATAAAACTAAAACTCGAACAATTTATCAGGTTCTATACTATTCTTCCTTTCTTTCTCCTGACTCCTCCCATATTGGAAAATAGGCTGACAACATTTGTTAATTCTTGGCTGGTAAATCCGCAGTGAACACGGAAATATTCGCCAAGACTTGACAATTTTGTTGTCCCCTTTCTCCATCTTTCCCAGAAAATAATCTGTAATCAACCATTTAAACTGACCAGTTATGATCTAGCGTAAACGTGGTTTAACAACAGGTTTGGGAATATTGCTCTCTCTTTCTTTCGACTTGGGTGGTAGTATCCGCTCTTCCTGGTCTTCATCAAAAGACATACTATCTCGACTGTGGGAACTGCCGCCGTAAATATCCAGGTATACTGATTGCCCAGCTAGTTCTGCTGCTGCGGAAATTACAGTGCGAATTGCCTGGATATTTCGTCCCCCCCGACCAAACACTTTTTCTTTATCTATGCTGTTAAAAGCAATGCGAACCCAAGCCCGCTTGAGGGTTTGAGACATTTCACAATCAACGCTTAAAGATTCTGGAGATTCTAAAAACGGTTGCACAAGAAACTTCACCAGCCCCACATAATTGGGATTGGTTGTTAGGGATTTAATCTCAAGACTATGATGCGGCTGTTGCACTGACCTGTTCAAAAACGTTAGCTTTTACGAGGATACGACGAACTGTATCGGTAGGTTGAGCGCCTTGTTGCAGTCGCTTAACAATACCAGGAATATCTAATTTTACTTCATCAGTTCTGGGGTTATAAAATCCTAGTTCTTCTAGGGGGCGACCGTCACGACGGGCAAGATTGTTAATAGCAACAATCCGGTAACTTGCTTCGCGCTTTTTGCCAAATCTTTTTAAACGCAATTTGATCATGTTGAGAACTGTTTCTCCTGTTCCTAGTGAGTGAGTTTGTAACTGATTGATAGGGAAGTGATGGGGATATTATACCCGCCTTCACAACTTCCAACACTGAAATGCTAATTTTAGCACTTTCTAGCCGTGAATGGCTATTAGTTTAGTTGTCAGTTGGAAAGATATTCTCTTCATTCCCTGTTCCCGTCGTTTCGGGATAAAACAGTTGTAGTACCTCAATCTTTCCTCCATTACCTGCACTAACTCATTATAAACAATTTTGATAAGTTATTGATCAGAGCATAGACTACGTGCTTATTTCCGCACAGACCAAGAGCGAACTTGACCTAAAATCACAGGAATTCTGTCACTAACATCAATGGTAAACAAAAACACCTTTTTAGACGGTCCTAAAGCTCAGTTAATGTCTTCATAGAAGAGTCGCGCTCGTTGCCCACACTCACCTGAAAGGGAGTGTGTGGAGTATGTCACAGATTATTGATATCAATACCTTTAGCTGCTAATTTTGCTAATAGGTCTTGATAATTTTTGTATTCTTGTTCAGCACGTTGTTTTTCTTGTTCAGCACGTTGTTTTTCTTGGTCAGCACGTTGTTGTTCCTGGTCGGCACGTTGTTGTTCTTGTTCGACACGTTGTTGTTCTTGTTCGACACGTTGATTTAATTCCACAGATGTGAGAAACTTAGCGCCATGAGGATAATAAATTTCTAAGTTATCTGCTGTGAGTTTAAAACGTATGTCTAAACGCGGGCTGACCCAATTATTAATATCCTCAATTGCCTCTAAACATTCTTGTTCAAGAATAAATCCTGTTAATTCAATTGTGTCTGGATTGTATATATAATACTCTTCTACCCCATAACGCTGATAAAAGAGGATTTTTTTGGCCATTTCTTTGGTGCTATTTCCCGGAGATAGGATTTCAAATACCACTTGGGGAGGAATATTATTTTCTTGCCATTGTTTATAAGAACCTCTATCACCTTTGGGTCTTCCAAACACTACCATGACATCAGGTGCTTGTCGGGTTTTTACACTTCCTTCTACAGGATACCAAAGTAAATCACCAGCTATAAATACATCATTGTTTGGGGCGAATAATATTTCTAAATTTTCCTTAATTTTAACAATCCATTCATATTGTTTAGTATTATCAGACATAGGGTTGCCATCACTATCAGGGTAGATGATTTCTGGTTTGATTTCTGGTTTGATTTCTGGTGGTATAAGTTGCTGTACCATATCTGAATCTCCATTTTACCAAAGGTAAATAAAGTTTTGAACACAAGCAGTGGCACTGATGAATATATTAACAATTATAGTGATTTGCGATAGACCCTGAACAAACACCATAATTATTGCATTTGGCAAATCCCGAATTTATGGGAGAAATTCGGGATTTTGTGCTTAAATTCTAAAGAGTCCCAAAACCTTTTTTCTTTTTCTCTTTCTTTTTCTTCGCTGGTGGTGCGCCACCGGGGTAGCCACGCCAGCCGGCTGAGGGGCGATTACCACCTGCGGCTAAGGGATTACCACCACCAAACATTCCTGGCATTCCTGGTATACCACCTTGTCCCATTTGCTGCATGAGCGATCGCATTTTTTGGAAGTCCGCTACCAGTTTGCTTACATCCGCTTCTCTGTACCCAGAACCAGAAGCTATGCGGCGGCGACGACTGGGAGAACTCGATAATAAATCTGGGTCACGGCGTTCTTTACCCGTCATGGAATTAATCATGGCTTCACAGCGTTTTAGCTGGGTTTCTCCATGCTTTAACTGGTCATCAGAAAGCTTGTTCATGCCCGGAATCATCTTCATAATTCCGCCCAAAGAACCCATGTTTTTCAACAACCGCATTTGCTTGAGAAAGTCAGTAAAATCAAATTTCGCTGACAGGATTTTCTCCTGCATTTGCTCCGCATCTGCCAAATCTATCTCTTCTTGGGCTTTTTCAACTAAGGTGAGAACATCCCCCATGCCCAAAATCCGCGAAGCCATCCGGTCAGGATAAAACGGTTGTAGAGCCTCGACTTTTTCCCCTACACCCACAAATTTAATCGGCGCACCGGAAATTTGCCGCACAGATAACGCCGCGCCACCTCGGCTATCCCCATCCATTTTGGTCAGGATTGCCCCAGTAATACCGATTTTATCATGGAAGGTGCGCGTGAGATTTGCCGCCTCTTGCCCGGTCATTGCATCCACAACTAACAGGGTTTCATCGGGCTGGACTATTTCTTTGATGCGGGCTAATTCCGCCATCATATCTTCGTCAATTTGTAAGCGTCCGGCAGTATCAATAATTACTGTATTTATGCCTTCGGTTCTGGCACGTTCCACACCTTGACGGGCTATTTCTACGGGGTCTGCTTCAATTCCCAGTTCAAATACTGGGACATCAATTTGCTTACCAAGAGTAATTAACTGGTCAATAGCTGCGGGACGATATATATCTGTAGCCACTAATAAACAACTACGATCTTGTTTTCGTAAATGCAAGGCTAATTTAGCGGTGGCTGTGGTTTTACCTGTACCTTGTAAACCAGCCATTAAGACAACGGTGGTTTTACCTGTAACTTCTGCCAGGGGAACATTTTCTTCCCCCATCACCTGCACTAATTCATCATGAACAATTTTGATGAATTGTTGGTCAGGACGTACACCAGCGATAACTTCAGCCCCTTGTGCCTTGGTTTCAACTTCGCTAATAAAATCTTTGACTACCTGGAGATTAACATCTGCTTCCAACAAAGCCCGACGCACTTCCCGTAAAGCGTCTTGTATATTGGATTGGGAGATTTTATCCTGTCCTCGCAGTTTTTTCCAGGCGGATTCTAAACGGTCAGATAGTGCATCAAACATATTTCAGTTACAACGTAGTTCGTCTGTTGGGAATATTTGGTAAGTTTTTAACTCTCTTCTTTACCAGCTTATCTGACTCTAGCAACTGATTGATCTGGTAAACCGTAATTTTGAAGGTGTCCTCAGTCATGGACAAACGTTCGCGGAGCGTGGCGTTAGCCATACCACAGAGAACACAGAGGACACGGAGAAATGAGAGTTAACGATGATTTATAGGTAAGTTTGACAAAAAACGAATAATTTCCCATTTTATGGGTTGTTCAATTTATTTAATTTTCTGTGTCTCAAAATCATTCACTTTGAACGATTTTCAAGCGTAATTCTTGTAAATCTTGTCTGTTTTGACTAATCCAACTGAGACTTGTTTCACTAGATTTTAATGTTTGTGTATGAGCTAATTCATGTTGTTCAATTAACTGCTCTGAAATAGCTATTGATTGTTCAATAATTTCACTAGCAACTTCTAATCTATCTTGAAAAATTGAGATAACTTTCTCACATACTTGATCATAAATATCTTGTGCAGATTCATTAAATTTTTCTAAACCTTTTTCTAATACTTTTGGTTTGGGATCATCATTTCCAAAAAAGCTCCCAATTATCCCTCCTAAAGCCATATTAATCAAAATTCCACCCGGTATTAATGCTGCTAACAATCCTGCTACTATAGCTCCTCCCATAAAACCACCAAACCAATCTTTTCCTTCACTGTCTTGTGGAGATAATGATAAATTCAATTTAATATCTTGTTTAACGTTAGCTATAGATAAACTAAATTCATTAACAAGATTTGAACCACGCTCTAAATCTATAGATTCAAGATTACTTTTAATTGCCTCTACATGAAAACTGATTTCATTATCTAATAAAGAAATATAATCTTGCAAATATTCAGATATCATTTTAGATTCAAAATCTTTCTGAAAATCTTTAGCAAAATCTCTAACAAACATTTGAGCATAATCATTCATTATTTTTTCTTTATCCTCTTGGCTAGAAATCCATTTTTCACTTTTTTTAGTTAAACGTTCTTCTAAATTTTCTACCCATTTCTTCCAAGATTGTGAAATTTTTTCCATAGTTTCTTCCACAAGACTGTCAAACAAAAGACGTATTTTAAAATCTCGTCCAGTTGCTTCACCAATACAATCAAATATTTGTTGCTTATCCTGTTCTGAAAGTGTTATTTTACCAGAAATGATTTTCTCAAATTGTTCAAATTCTGAACTACAACCAGTTATTAAATTATTGAGTAATTGAGTCGCTTTTTTTAGTTTAAGTAAACCTTTTTCATTAATCAAAAAACTTTCAACAGATTGAGTGAAAAATTGAAAAGATTTAAGGTAATCATTTTCAGTATTTTCTAAAATAGCATCAACAGCACATTGGGCAGAAATAAAATGAACACGGTTATTACCTGTTATAATTGGTTCTTGTCCAAATACAAATTTTTCTACTCTTTGCTGAACACCTTGACGATCTTGTTCTTTGCGTAGTAAATCTATAAAATTAACGACAACAAAAATATTATTAGCAGGTTCATTTTTATTACCGTTATTAACTTGTAATCTTAATTCTTGTAATAATTGTCTTTCTCCCTGTGTTAAAAGACGTGAAGCATTAGTTAGGAAAATAATTGCATCAGTATCTTGAATTAGTTGCTGAGTAATAGCACTTCTGTTAGGATGTTCATTTAATCCAGGAGAATCAACAATTTCTACTCCATTTTTACATAAAATTAAACCAGGATGTTCTAAAATAATTTCGGTAATTTCTGAGTGAGCTAATTCTTCTGCTAAACTATCAATAGCAGCATCTTCTGAAATACTGGCTTTTTCTTGATATTGTTCAAACGGAATTTCTTCTTCTTGTCCATCTCTATAACGACAAATTACTCGTTTTTGAGTTCCATATTTTAAAACAGTAATTGTACCACTACAAGGAATTGCTCTTACAGGTTGAATCTCTTCCGCTAACCAAGCATTAAGTAAAGTTGATTTACCTTGACTAAATTCACCAATTACAGCAATTCTAAAACGTTGAGATTGTAATTGTCGTAAAATTTCTTTGATTTCTTCTATCAAGTATTCTGAAATAATATTTAGATTAAATCCTTCTTCTAATAATTGTAGTAAATTGTTACAGTAATTTTCTAATTGTTGACACTGTTGTTTAAATAACTCAAAACCTGAATAAGCTGGTTGTAAATGATGATTTTCCTGATCATTATGGTGTTTATTGGGAAAATATTCTAAACAGTGATTAGCCGCTTTTATGAACAAATTATCAAGGGAAGACAATTTTACAGGATCAAGTAAATCTCTGATTTGATTTAAGTCTTGTTCATTTACAATAGTTTTATCTGCAAAAACTGCCTCTAATGTATGCAAATAGTTATTTGGAATTTGTAGGTTTTTACCAATATTTTGTAAATATTTTTTCTCTTTAACATCAATTACTCCATCAGCCATAGACATTTGATACCCTAAACATATTAGTAATATTTTTTCTGCTTCTGTTAAAGATGCAGCTAATATCAATAAATCGTTTACATTTTGATATAATTTATCTTGAATGATTTTTTTATGAATAATCTGTAAGAATTGACGAAATTTATTTTGTTGAGGAACTAATATATTAATAATATTATTGAAATATTCCTTTTCTTTACTAGATACTTCGTTATCAATATGAATAACCCCTATTATTAAAAATAATACAGCCGTCATAAAAACAATAGGAGGTGTGAGGTGTTTTTTCGCTAATTTTTGACCAGTGAGACGGGATAATAGTTCAACTGCTTCAGTTTGGATTAGTGAGGTATCCATAAAATTCCTTTATCATTAAGATCGTTAATTACTTAATTTATTATGACTTATTTAGGCAAAAATTTACCTGATTAATGGGATAATAGCAAGAGATACGTTAAGTCTAGCCAAGGAAGTGTTAACTATGCTATTTCAGTTTCCTCCAATGATTGAAGCGGGTATTGCAGCAGGCCAATACTTGCAGGTCTTTTCTTCTACAGGAGTACCTCTGAGCATAGCTAGAGATACTACTACAGGTCAGTTTGTAGGTAATGCTATAGGATTGTTAGATCAAAGTGGACTTCCTTTTCATCCTATAGCAGTACCTTTAGATTTGGCTACCAGTGGATTAGAAATGTATCAAATGCACAAAGGTTTTCAATCTGTACTAACAAATATAGGTATTTTACAATCAACTACATCTGTTATAGGTATGGGTGTTGCTACGGGTGTCGCTCTTTCTGCTGTTAATTTATATCAAACTATAAAACTGAGAAAAGCGGTAGAACGTTTAGAAATTAAGGTAGAAAATGGTTTTATTGATTTAAAACAGGCTTTGAAAAATCAAGGTTCGGAAATTATCCAACATATTGATCAAGTTGCTAAAGATATTAAATTTGAACAACATCGTTTAATTTTAGTTAGAGCTTATGGCTTATTTACGCAAGCAATTAATCGCCTTAATTCTGCAATGAAAATACAGGATATTAGCCGAAAAAATACTGAAATTGATTTAGCACGATCAATGTTATTTGAATCTTTAGCTGACTATCGCAATCCTCAATTATTTGAAGAAACTTGTGCATCAGGAAGTGTAAGAAGATTAGAATGTTCTTGGTTAATTGAACAGATGATTGTTGGTACTTATCAGGTACAACATGAGTTAGTAGCAGCAAGTGATCGTCTTGTAAATTTACAACAACAAATGCGGGAAGATTCAGTTAATGTTATTATGAGTTGTGATTCAGAGGAAGAACTTGATTTTTTATTTCCTGAAATTAACAGATTACATGATCAAGATTTAATTGTATTAGCATCATGGCAAAATAATCTTGATTGGATGCAATCACTTCCTCCTTCTGAACTAAAATTATTAGCAAGTTCTGACTTTAATCAATCTCAAACGGTTGTTAATTCCAATAAAAAACAATTTAATGATATTATTCAACAACCTGAATTAGAACTCTATGAAATTTTAAAACAAAAATCTCATTTCTCTTCTCTCAGAGACCAGCTTGTATTTATGATGAAACCTGAATTAAGAGAAGAGTACGAAAATTATATTAGTGAAGAGTCCAAAAAATATGATCATAAAGTTTTTATTCCTTCAAATTTAAAACAGATTTCTAATTTTACTTTATCTAATCTTTTTTGGTATTTTTATATTCGGGATGAGTCTCAGCATCAAGAAGAAAAAAATGAACCTGAACACATTAATGATGCTCAATACAATGCACAGATTAAATGTCCTTCTTGCAATAGATTAAACTATGTGAAAGGATATGAAACAGACTATAATTGTAAGTTTTGTGGTACTAATATTAATGTTTATGCACGAAGAAACGATCTAATTTTTGATATATCTAATCAAGAGGAAAATCAAATTTTCCTAAAAGTTCAAAATATTATTGCTGAACAATTAGGGATTGAGCCTAAACAGATTAAACAAAATTATCATTTTATTCATGATTTGAGAATAGACCCTTTAGATGCAGTAGAGTTAGTTATGGCTTTAGAGGTGGAATTTAATATTGAGATTTCAGATGAAGATGCGGAAAAAATACAAACTGTTCAGCAAGCGGTGAGTTATCTATCCAAAAAAATAAATAACTAGGAGTTTTATTTTTTAATTCACAATGTTGGGTTTCCTTGCGTCAACCCAACCTACATTCAATTTTTTACAGATTATTTATATCAATACCTTTAGCTTCTAATTTTGCTAATAAGTCTTGATAATTTTGCCCTTCCTGTTCCGCTCGTTTTATCTCGTTCCCAAAGAATATATGCTATGCTAAACATTCAATAATCAAAAAAATAACATCTTATGAATAACTTTAATAACTACATCCAAAATCTACAAAAAAATATTAAACATGGTGGAGAACGCAGTCACTACTCCAGTTTACAAAGTTTAATAGAAGGTGAAATTGGCATTAGTACCATAGTAGAGGAAAAAGGTAATCAAGCCGGAATACCTGATTTAACTATCAGAAAAAATGAGCGCGTTGTGGGATATATAGAAGCTAAAGATATTAATATCAACATTACTAAATTAGACAAACAAAATGAACAGCAAATTAAACGTTATTTAGAATCAAATATAGGTTATAACTTCATTTTAACGTGTAGTCATACTAATCATCCCAATCATAGCTTATATCTTTTTTGCCATTGCTTCTGTTATGTCCAGACTAGCACTAGGAGGGGTTGGAATTGGTGATAATTACACTAACTATAATAGCCAATTTGAACTCACTCCCAGCGATGGTATAGGCTATACTCTTACGACAGCCATAACATCTATTGTTCGCTTTATCTTTAACCTAATTCTTGTACTACCACTCAAATTCTTTATTGGTAGTCACACCGATATGTCAATGGAAACCCCCCTAGCTGAACTTCCTGGCTATATATTAGAAAGTATTAGCTATTTACGTCCTCCAAATCGCTTCAGCTTTTACTGTGGTATCATCAGCTTTCCATTGATGGCCGGACTATATTTTTACTTAATCAAAACCTGAAATTCTTGATGGGTTAATTGATTAAAAGAATATAATTTATCTTTATAAATCATCACATTGATTAATAGAGCGATCGCAATCAATGATCACTCTCAATTTTTCCAGTTTATCAAAGTTTGCTGGACACAAGTTGTAAAATTAAACAAGCTTCGATTACTTAGAAAATTACTAAATAATCTAGTGTTTTAAACCCCATCTTTTGGTGTTGTGGAAGGAGTTGGTTTATTTTCCTGGGGTAATGCTTGTTTAGCAACATTATCAGCAGCTTGTTTAAACATTGGTTCTAATTTATCACGCCAGTATTTAATATTCGGGAGCTTTTCTGGATGATCTCGATAAGCTAAAACTTCATCCCATTGACCATTATCAATAGCTTTATTAATATCTTTAGCTAACGCTTCGGCTTTTGCCCAATCACTCTGCCATTGATTAACAGTATCAACTGTGTCTTTAATCCCAGAAACAGCATTGCCCGAAGTTGATTTTAAAAGAGAAATTGCTCCTTGTAAATCTCCTGATTCAAACTTTTGTCGAGCTTTTGCTACCGTTTTTGTCTTATCTTCGATGGCTGGTGGAGATGATTCAGGAGTGGGAGTTTCTACCGCAGATTTGGCGGAAACTTGAGGAACTGGACGAGATGCAATTAAAGGACTATCATCTACAGTTTGAATAGCCAAACCTTTATCTCGACGGCAAGAAATCCATGTTTCGTTATTAGCAATAATATCAGAATGCGCCCATGCTAAACGTCCAGATGAAAGTTTAATTTCTACCCAACCTCGATTTGTGCGTTTACCTGTCACCTCAAATTCACTGGCTACACCCAAGGTTTTCAAAATATTATCAGAATTGATGGCACTGGGTTCAGAACGGATATTAGAATTAGCTGCAACTACAGCCATACAGTTATTTGTTAATTTGGTTTTTTCTCCCGTTGGATTACCAGTTAAACTCTTAAAATTGGGATATACATTTGTAAATAAAGCGGCTACACTACCAACTAATAATATGCCAATTAATAAAGGTAAAGGATCTGGTTTATTAGATTCTTGGGGAATATATTGTTGAGGTGCAGGTTGAACAGGAACATGATTAGCGGGCGAAACCGCCATTGTTTTCTGTGTAAATCTTGAAGCTAGATTTTGCGGAGACTGATAAATAATTTGAGGAGATACGGAAGGTTGGGCAAGTTCGGGGGTGATATTTACCAACTCTTGACAAGCTTGTAAAGCTTCCGTTGCTGTTTGATAACGTTCTTTGAAATGGTAACGTACCATTTTCGTTAAAATTGCGACTAGACCAGGATTCACAGGAATTAAATGTTGCCAGTTAATTTCCCCTGTATCTGGATCTTCTTGTAATTGACTAGCTGGGACTCCTGTTAATGCCTGAATGGCGATAATCCCTAAAGCGTAAATATCACTATTAGGACGGGGTTTACCTTGTCCCTGTTCTGTCGGCATATAGCCAGGTGTGCCAATGGCTACTGTAGCTGTTTGCTGTCCGCCGACCATAACCAAGGGCGATGCCTGCGGCGGGCAAGGCCAACGCAATTGTTTAACTGCACCAAAATCTACTAAAACTAATTTATAATCAGCCGCACGGCGAATAATATTATCTGGCTTAATGTCGCGGTGAATCACACCTTCCTGGTGAACAAACTCTAAAATACTCAAGATTTCCAGCAGCATTTGCATGACTTGGGCTTCACTCCAAGGCTGTCCAGGGATAAGTTCTTCATTGAGAGTATGACCGTCAATAAATTCTTGAACTAGAAAGAATTCCTTATTTTCGTCAAAATAGGCAAGAAGTCTGGGTATTTGGTCATGGTTACTCAATTTTTCTAACGTTTCTGCTTCGCTATTAAACAGGCGTTTAGCAGTAACAAAGATGTTAGGGTCAGAATTAGCTGGTTTCAGGTGTTTAACCACGCAGATGGGATTGCCTGGCCGTCTGGTATCTTGGGCAATATAGGTTTGACCAAATCCCCCTGTCGCCAAGACGCGAATGACTTGGTAGCGATGATCTAGTAATTTGCCTATCATAATTTCCCTCCCCAGCTTTACAGCTTAATTTTCCCGCTAGTAGTCAATATCTCCAAATTTCTCTTTCTAAAATCAGGTATCTTGAGAAAAGATTTAAATTATGTCAGCAGTCAGGAGTAAAGAGGAAAGAAAACAGAAGAAAAATTCCCTCGTCTCAACCAGCAATTTAAATGCCTGACAGCTTAACTACTTTGGCGATCGCTATGAAGTATAGTTTTTTTATTGAACCAAATTGTTAATTTTACGATCAGTATCCCTATTGACTAGCTATGCCACCTAAGATAACTAATTCTACCTCATGGCAACAAGCTGAAATCTTGATGCAACCTGCGTTCATTCGTGTGATTGATAATCTTCGCAAGCAGTTGGATATATCTGATTGGCAAGGCACTTATCAAGATGTATTAACTTGGCCTGCTAATACCCCTGATGAAACCAAAGCCTTGGTAACTCAGTTGGTACAAGAAATAGAAACCGCAACACCCATACAAGCGGAGGAAATTAGAAAAACTCTGGCGAGTTTACCTATGCCCCATGCAGGATATCATTTGCTTTTACAACGTAATGGACAACAAGTCAATCTAGATTTGTGGGATTTGTGTTATCAATTATGTTTTCTGAATTATAGTCCAGAGAATACAGCAGTTAATATTGATACTAGCTTAATTGATGAATATGGGGATGTGGATTGGCAACAATTAGAAAATAAAACTCAGCAATTGGTGAAACAGGTTTTCGCTAGTTTATCAATATTAGGCGACTAGAAGTCGCAGCTACACAAACAAAGTCCGCCTACGCGGACTAATTTAAACCGGGCGTTGCTGATTAAGGGTATGAATTTTAGTCTCACGCAAAGGCGCAATCACGCTTCGTGATCTCGAAGAGTAGACGCACTGAGGTTTGAGTTTTAAAGGTTCAATTTGGGAATTTAATACCTCGATTCAGCAACGCCTTTAAACCGTAATCCTGTTAATCCTTAAATCCTGGATATCCTGATAGCGTAGCGTGGCGTTAGCCATTTCTGACAATATTATTTCCTATGAAATTGATTTCTGAACCACCGATTTCTGTCAAAATTCAAAAGATGAAACAACGGGTGCGCTGGCAGCATTCGAGTATTTTACAGCAGGGAATTGACCAAACCTGCATGGTGATAGATGATGGCAACTCAGAAAGTCCAGATTTTTCGTTTATGGTGATGGGTGATACTGGAAGTAAGTCCTATTCTCGACACCATCCCCAACGGGAAGTTGCCAAAATGATGGTAAATCATGGTAATGATTGCCGCTTTGTGCTGCACACTGGTGATGTGATTTATATGGTGGGTTCTCGTGAATATTACCCAGCTAATTTTATTGAACCTTATCGGGAATTTTTGGTTGGTGGTCATCAGCCTCAAAATATTGCTTATGATCAGATGGTATTTAAGCTGCCGATTTTACCAGTGCTGGGTAATCATGATTACTATGATGTGCCTTTACTCTATCGGTTGTTAACTGGTCCAACTTTGCCTTTGCGGCGGATGTTGCGTTATAAAGATATTGAGATTGGTTGGCATGGTTCAAATCAAGGTGATGCTTATGCTAGAGCATTTTTAGATTATTTGGCGGCAGTTTCTCCAAGTGACTTAGAAGGATATTTAAAACAGCATTACAACGCTCAAACTGGTACTGGTAAATGTTTGCGTTATCAACCGGGGAATTTTACTCGTTTACCCAATCGCTACTATAATTTTTGTTACGGTGGTATTGACTTTTTTGCCTTAGATTCTAACACTTTCAATACTCCAGATCCTTTACCTCATAACCAAGCTGGGGATGATTTCCGTCGGGAATTAGGGCAACGTCGTCAGGAAATTGACAAGGAAGAATTACGGATTTTGACGGAATGTGACAAACTCAATCCTGAAAAGTCTGATGACGCGGAATTATTGGCTGAACTTGGGGCAAAATTAGACCAAATCAATGAAGTGAAAATTGATATTGAAAAGCAATTAGATTCTCATACAAATACTAATGTTGATTTTGAACAATTGACTTGGTTAAAAGAAAAGTTAATTGCATCTTGGCAGAATGACGCAGTTAGAGGACGGGTAATATTTTTCCATCATCCACCTTATGTGACGGAAGGTAGTAAATGGAATCAAAGGCAAACTTTAGCGGTTCGTCATCGGTTACGGGATGTTTTTGATGAGGTGGCGACAAGTTTAGGTAATATAACTCAGAAACGCCCAATAGTAGATATAATATTCAGCGGACACGCACATTGTTTTGAGCATTTGCAAACTGTTAATACAGGACACGCAGATTCTTATATTAATTATATTATTGCCGGTGGTAGTGGTCGTCGTCTTCGTCGTCAACGTCAAGAAGGAGGAGAATTGCTGGAAACTTTCAATAATAATGGGGATCTTGCCATTCGTAAGGTTGCTGATTCGCTGTTGTATGTGGGACGGAGTGGGAGTGGTTTTGAGAGTAAACAGCCTTATTCTTGTGTGCGAGTGGATGTATTGGGGGGTTTTCCAGCTAAATTTATGATTACACCTTTAGTGACAGAGTTAGTTGCGGGTAAATGGTGCGATCGCCAATTAAAACCTTGGATAATTTATAATCCAGGAGGATAGAAAATAGATAGCCAAAAATTTGCTAAAAACAAACCAATATGCCCCTCTCCGCGTCGGAGAGGGGTTGGGGTGAGGTTCAATGAATTCACGTTAAAATAATTAAAAATCCGCGCTTTGTGGTGTGCGAGGAAAGGGAATCACATCCCGAATATTTCCCATACCCGTCATAAATTGCACCAATCTTTCAAACCCCAAACCGAAACCAGCGTGGGGAACAGTACCATAACGACGTAAATCTAAATACCACCACAAATCCTCTGGTTTCATACCCTGTGCTAATACCCGTTTTTCTAAAACATCAAGTCTTTCTTCCCGTTGTGAACCACCAATAATTTCGCCTATTTTCGGTGCGAGAATATCCATAGCCCGGACGGTTTTTTCATCATCACTCAACCGCATATAAAAAGCTTTAATTTGGGCAGGATAATCTGTAACAATGACCGGCTTTTTGAACAATTGTTCAGCTAAATAGCGTTCATGTTCTGATTGTAAATCTGCACCCCAACTCACAGGGTAATCAAACTTAGCATCAGCTTTTTCTAAAAGTTTGACTGCTTCTGTATAAGTCAATCGTGCAAACTGATTGTTAATAATATTATTGGCAGTTTCTAAAACAGTATTATCAATCCGTTCATTAAAAAATTCCATGTCTTCGGGACAGGTTTCCATCACATATTTAAAAATGTGTTTGAGAAACTCCTCAGCTACATCCATATCACCTTCTAAATCACAAAAAGCCATTTCTGGTTCAACCATCCAAAATTCGGCTAAGTGACGAGAAGTATTAGAATTTTCAGCCCGGAATGTGGGACCAAAGGTGTAGACATTCGTAAAAGCCATAGCCATAATTTCGGCTTCTAATTGGCCACTGACTGTTAAATATGCAGGTTTACTAAAGAAGTCTTGGCTATAATCAATTTCTTGGTTTTCTGTTTTAGGAACATTCTTTAAATTGAAATTGGTCACACTAAATAATTCACCCGCACCTTCACAATCACTGGCGGTAATAATGGGAGTATGTACCCATAAAAAACCCCGTTGTTGAAAAAATTGGTGAATAGCGATCGCGCAAGCATTTCTGACTCGAAATACTGCACCAAAGGAGTTAGTTCGCGGACGTAAATGGGCTATGGTTCGGAGAAACTCAAAGGAATGGCGTTTCTTTTGCAGAGGATAAGTATCAGGATCAGCATCTCCGTATACTTTCACTGTATCTGCTTTTAATTCTATTCTTTGTCCTTTACCCTGAGAAGCTACTAGGACTCCTGATACTTCTATAGAACCACCTGTATTGATCTGTTTTAATATTCCTTGATAGTCTGGTAAATCTTGATTAATGACAATTTGTAAATTACCTAAAGATGAACCATCATTAACTTCCAAAAATGCAAATCCTTTTAATTCGCGTTTTGTTCTTACCCAACCTTGGACTACCAAAGTTTGTTCTGGTTTACCACTTCTTAATATTTCTGCAATACGAGGATTTAGCATTTTCTACAATTTGTATTTTTTAAAGAATTTCAGATCCCCGACTTCTCAAAGAAGTCGGGGATCTTTGAGAAGTCGGGGATCTTTTAAATCAACCAACCCAAGATTTTAATAACCAACCTATAATAACACCTAAACCGCCAAAACGAATAGCTTGCCAAAAAGGTCTTTTCAGACTTACCCAAGAAAACAACTGGCTTTCTAGGTTGATTTCTAATACTTCTAATTGTTTTTGAAGGCGATTTAACTCGGCTTTAATTTCTGGAGTCTGCTTTCTATTTTCCTTTAAATTTTTTAATTCTTGTTGCCATTGTGCCTTTTGTTGTTGATCTTTTTGCACTTGAGCATATCTATCTTTCAAGAATTGGAGTTCAGCCTCTATTTCCTCTAATTCCTGTGCAAAATCTGGCTGGGAATTTTCCTCTAAATTAGTCATTGGTGATTAATCATTAGCTATGATGGTTAAATCATAACTTTTACTCTTAACTCGGCACTTAGTCTTATGTCACAAACTAATCAACTAAATGAAATCAGCACTCTAGAACTAGCACAGGCACTCATGGAACGGTTGAGTATCTCTCCCGATGATTGGCATCGCCTCAAGTCTAATCGCAATGCTCGCGCTAGTGAACAGGCAGCCGCCGCAATGGTGTTTTTGGTCAAAAATGAACCCCAAGAAGCACAGGCTAGGCTAGAACAGGCTGTAGGCTGGCTAGATAAGTCAATCTCCGCCCCTCCTTGCCCCACGCACGGACATCAGCGCGAGGTAATAAAGAAATAGCTCTCACCTGTTCCCTGTCCCCGTGGCGTAGCACCTGTCCCCGTGGCGTAGCACCTGTCCCCGTGGCGTAGCACCTGTTCCCTGTTCCCTGTTCCCTGCCCCCTGCCCCCTCTTATCTTCGCAAAGATAGTAAACGACGGCTTTCTACTTGCTTACAAAGGGTAAGTTCTGTCCCTTTGCCATTCCATTTTACTTGATCAAAAATCTGATGCAGTAAGGACATACCCCGCCCACTTTCTGCTTCGTCTGGTGGTAAATAGTCATCGGGATCACTATGATCTTCGAGGGAGGGTGTGAAACCGCTGCCCTGATCTGAGATAATCCACCAATACTGATTATTTATTAATGAGAACTGAACTACGACTAATTTGCCGGGATCAAGATTATTCCCATGTTTAGCGGCATTTACTAGGGCTTCTTGGAGTCCTAGTCGTAGTTCCGATTGTAATTTTACGGGAATATCGTTCAAGAGTAAATCTAGGATTGGACAAAGATAGAGGGTGGAGGCAAAACTAATTGTCCCCCAATAACGCCCAACTGGACGAAGAGAAATGGTAATCACAAGAGAAACCCCGTAGCTTTTATTTAGCTAGACATCAGGAAAGCTTTTTCAGGCATTCTGATAAAAATTAGGTAGCCATGCTGCCTTCAAACTTGAGTCTGTAAAACTAAATTTATAAAAATGCTCTTGGCCGATAACTGGGAATGAGAATTCATATTGTTGATGTACAACTTGCTAAAGTCAATCCGTTCATTTGCTAGATGAATAAGAATTGCTATTTTTAAACAGAATGGGCAGGACGCTCTGATTAGCTGCTAGTTTGTATTTAACACAATTTAATCTCTTCCTTCAGATTCTATACAGCTTCGATTTCTTTAAAACAAAATGAGTTTCTATTTTTATGTAATTCCATTTTACCATTATGAGTATCCACTAGAGTACAAATTTCTGATTTTTATTTTTAGAAAGAATTAACTATTCTGATCATTTTCCGACAGGACTAGAAAAGCGGCTGCTTCTACATGGGCAGTTTGAGGAAAAAAGTCGGCAGGTTGCACTCTTGTGAGTTTATATAGCCCATCTTCGCAAAGTAATCTGAGGTCACGGGCGAGGGTGGCTACTTTACAACTGACGTAAACAATTCGAGATGGTTTCAGGTTTCTTAATGTTTTAATAACGTTAGCTTCACATCCTTTGCGGGGCGGATCAAGTAAGACGACATCTGGGATAATTTCCAAATTCTGGAGAATCTTTTCTACTGCGCCTACTTGGAATGTGACATTATTGATTCCATTTTCTTTGGCATTGATAGTTGCTTGTTGTACTGCTGTGGATTGCAATTCTAACCCTGTGACGTGCCGTGCTTGTTTGGCTAGGGGTAAAGTTAATGTTCCTATACCACAATAGGCATCAATGAGGATTTCATCTCCTTGTAGGTTCAGTTCTGACTGAATTACTGCTAGGAGTGCTTCGGCTGTTTCTGTGTACACTTGGAAAAATGTATCTGGTCCGATTTGAAAATCTAGTCCGGCGAATTTTTCTTGGAGGTGGGGGGTTCCAGCTAGACAACGGGTTTCTGATCCAAATATAGCATTTGTGCGATCGCTATTGCGGTTAAGTGACACACCAACTAACTCAGGATAACGCTGTAACCATTGCTGTGCTTGGGTTTCAATTCCTGGTAAATTCCAATCTTTGACGACCAAAGTTAGCAGCATTTCTCCTGTGCGACGACCAATGCGTAAACCCAAATGGCGAATTAAGCCTTTATGTCGGGTTTCGTCATAAATTGACCAACCTTGCTTTTCAATATCCAATTTTACTTCAGCTAATAGGGGATTTAATCGCTGGTCTTGGACGGGGCATTGATTCAAGTTGATTAATTTATGAGTACCTTTGTGATAATATCCAGCTTGGACATGACCTGTGGCTGACCTACCGATAGGATAGGTGACTTTGTTGCGATAGCCGAAGGATGCAGCAGTTACTAAGACGGGATCTATCTGTGGATTCACAAAACCGCCAATTCTTTCTAAAGCTTGAGTTACTTGATTGTGTTTGGCGATTAATTGGTAGTCATAATTAATATGTTGCCACTGACAACCACCACATTTATCAGCGACAATACAACTGGGACGCACCCGTTGAGGCGAGGCTTGCAATAATTCTTGCACCTGACCATAGGCATATTTTGGCTTAACATTGAATAGTTTAACAAGTAGGCGATCGCCCAGAACAGTATCAGGAACAAAAACCACCCTCTGTTCAAAGCGTCCCACACCATCCCCAGTGTCGCTTAAATCAGTAATTTCCAGTTCAATAATTTCATCTTGTCGCCACATTATATTAGTCATTAGTCAGTTGCTAGAGAACAGGGAACTTTCTCACTAGGAAGCGGAAGTTGCCCAATGTGAAATTTTGACACTCCCCGGTCTCAAGACACGGGGATTCTTGGTTCGACGAGACCACTTAAACTAGATTCCTTGCGTTGTCTAACCCAGAGGTGGGACTCTCCCCAAGCGTTAACTTTCGGTCTGCCCGACCGTAGTTGCATTACTGCAAGTCCTGTTTAACTTGAAACGAGAAAGTTTCAAAACTCTGATTTGTCTAGTGGTCTGTCAAATTTATTTTGACGGGTAATGATCGGAAAAAACTTCTGTTCTTCCCTCCCC